>CANJMY010000012.1 GCA_947475315.1 Pseudomonadota bacterium
GCTGTCAGGCGCAGGCTGGCCGCGCAGGGATCTGTCGCAGCGGACCGTTTCCAGGTCCGCGGAGGCAGATCCCTGCGATCAGGCCTGCCGGAGCCGGACGTCGCCGCAACTCCCCGAGGGGCGCGCCAAAGGGCCCGCTTTCCCGGGTGACCGGCCGAAGCGGCGAGCGTCGCGCCGCAGGCCGGGTCTGCGAAATTGCCCCGCCCCGCAGGGGCGCGAAGTGGGACGCCCCCACAACCAGCCGCACCCGTACGGGAATGGCGAGCGCCGCGCCGCAGGCCGGGTCTGTGAGAGAATGCCCCGCCCTGCAAGGGCGCGCGGTGGTCCGCTCCCACGAGTAGCCTCGCCCCGCAGGGGCGCGCGGTGGGCCGCCCCCACGAGAAGCCCCGCCCTGCAAGGGCGCGAAGTGGGACGCTCCCACCAATCGCCCATTGACTCGTCAAGGTTGCCCCCCAACCCCCACCTCAACCAATGACGTTTCCTCAAGCTCCCTTGCACCAAAACCCAAAACCCCGATAGTATTATCGTCCCTCCGGGCTTTGGGGTTCACCCCAGCCCATCCCCGCCGCCCCTTGTCCTCCTCCCTGGTCCGCCCCGAACGGGTCTGGCACGCACCCACGCGCACGCTCGCGTCGGAGGTGTGGTCGCGGCTGCCTGCGCTGCTCTGGCGGGCGCTGCACCCGCTGTCGCGCGAGCGCTTCGTGGAGGCGCCGGCGCCGGCGCCGTTGCCGCGGCTGTCGGTGCTGACTGAGGACGGTTGGACGCTGCCAGTGTGGATCGCGGCGGCGCCTCCGGGAGCGGCGGGCGAGCCGGTGCTGCTGCTTGCGCCGCTGGGCGCGTCCGTCCACGTGTTCCGCTACGGGCTAGGCGACACGTTGGTGGAGCGGCTGCGGGCCGAGGGCTTTTGCGTCTACCTGGTCGGGCATCGCATCGGGTCGGACGCCGAGGCGCCCGTCGGCACGCCCGCGCCGCGCTTTGATGACGTGGTGTCCCTGGACCTGCCCGCGGTGGTCGACGCCGTGAGGGCGGCTTCGGGCTACCCGCGCGTGCACGTGATCGGGCACGGGTTCGGCGGGCAGCTGGCGCTCGCTTGGGCGGCTCGCACCGGGGGCGACGCGATGGCGTCGTTGGCCGTGATCTCCGCGCCCATCCGGTTCCAAGAGCCGCCGGCGGGCGTGCGGGCCGTCGCCGAGCAGATCGTGGCCCAGCTCCCGGCGCGGTGGCGGGTGCCTGTGCGTGAGGCCGGGCGCTGGCGGGCGACTCGGGTCGAGCCTGGCGCGTCGGCGGCGCGTCGGCGAGGCGCGCTCATGCACGCGCGCGACGATGTCTCCCCTGAGACGCTGCGTGAGGTCCGGGCGTGGATGCGCAACGGGGCGCTGGTCGACCGGGCAGGGGGCTTTGAGTACGCCAGCGCGCTCGGGCGGGTTCGGGCGCCGCTGTGGATGGCCGCCGGCGACGGTGACTCCTGGTGTCCGGCCAGCTGGGCGCTGCCTCTGGCGGACGCGTGGCGGGGCGGCGTCGTGCAGGTGCTGACGCTCCCGGCGCACTTCGACCACCTGGACTCCATCCTCCACCCGGAGGCGTCGGCATCGGTCCACGCGCCGCTCCTGACCTGGCTCGCACGGCACAAGGTGCGTGCTTGGCGCGAAGGGGGTTCTTGACGCGTCAATGCTTCCCGTGATAGGGTCCGATCGGACTGGGGAGTTCGGCATGAGCGCGCGGGAGACGGTGGCGCGGAATTTCGTCGCCGCGCACGGAGTCGAAGGCCTACGGCGCCTGCTCGACGCGCTGGCCAACGGCGAGTCCGGCCAGAGCATCGCCGATGAGTTCGCCGTCAGCCGCGAACGCGTTCGTCAGTGGAAGAACGCGTTCGGGCAATCGGTGACGTTGTACCAGGTGTTCCCTGAAATCCTTCAGGTGATACACGAGGATAGGCGCTAGCGCCGACGGCGCTTCCGCGACGGCCCTTCGTCCACCATGGACGACTCGGGGACGACCTCATCGAGCACGCCGAGGATGGCGTGGCCGTGGTCGTGCACCTGCCAACCGCGGATGCCGGGGACCTCGGCCAGCTCTTCAATGGTGAAGGGCCGGGCGCGGGCGATCGCCTTGAGGTCGGAGTTGGACGCCACGGAGTAGGGCGTGTGCATCGCGCTGTGCTGGACCAGGCGGTTGCGCCACAGCTTGAGGGCTTCCACCACGCGGTCGGCGGCGCGCCCGCGGATGCGGATGGTGCCGGTCTCGACTTCGGGCTCCTCGGACTCCTGCCCGCTCGGGAGCGGGGCCTCGTCGGCCATGCCGGTGCGGACGGCCTGCGCGAGGCCGTCGCCGTGGCGGCGGAGCAGCGGGCGCTTGCTCGGAAACAGGCGCTCCACGGCGGCCGTGGTGGAGGGGCGGCGCACGGCCACCTCCAACATCACGTCGTCGCCCAGCACCTTGTAGGACGGGCGGTCCATCCGGCGCGCCTGTCCGTCACGGTACACGTACAGGGCGCGGAGCACGCGCTGGCCCGTCTCGTCCAGGTCCTTGGCGCCGCGGACGCGGACATAGCCGTTCGGCTCGAACGCCTTGACCGGCCACTCCTTGCGCTCCAGGGCCTCGCACTCCTCGATTTGGTGGCTGACGCGGCCCACGCGGTCGAGCGCGCGCAGCATGATCTCACGCAGCGCGAGCAGGTAGTGGGTATCGCCGCGGGCGTAGTCCAGGTGCTCGGGCAGCAGCGGGCGCTGCGACCAGTCGTGCCGCTGGTAGAGCTTGTCGATGGGCACGCCGAAGTAGTTGCCGATGAGATCCGCGAGCCCGAGCTTGCTCAGGCCCACGAACTGCGCGGCGACCAGGGTGTCGAACAGGTTGCGGATCCGCAGGCCAAAGTCGCGCTTGAGGCAGACGATGTCGTAGTCCGCACCGTGGAACACCTTCACGATCGTCGGATCCGCGAAGATGGGCTTGAGCGGGTCGAGCGTGGTGCAGCCGAGCGGGTCCAGGATCACGTCGCCCTCGGCGTCGGTGAACTGCAACAGGCAGACCTTCTCCTGGTAGTGGTACATGGAGTCGGACTCGGTGTCGACGGCGATGACCGAGGCCTTGGCAAGTCGCTTGGCCAGGGCGCGCACGCCCTCATCCGAGTCGACGATCAGGAACGGCGCGTCCTCCATCATGCGGTCACCAGGGCAATGGCGTCGATCTCGACGCGGGCGTCTTTGGGGAGTCCAGCGACGGCGACGGTGACGCGCGCGGGTCGATGCGACCCGAAGCACTCGGCGTAGACGGCGTTGACGGCGGGGAAGTCATCCATGGTGCGCAGGTAGACGGTCGTACGGACGACCTTGTCCATGCCCGACTGGGCGGCGCGCAGCACGGCGGAGAGGTTGGAGAGGGCGACGCGCGCCTGGGAGGCGGCGTCTTCACCGACCAGCAGGCCGGTGACGGGGTCGAGCGCGAGCTGGCCGGAGCAGTACACGGTGGTGCCCGCGACGACGGCTTGAGAGTAGGGCCCGATGGCCGCGGGCGCGTCGGGGGTCGACACGGGGTGCATGAGTCTCCTAGACGAAGGCGTTGTTGATGAGCTCGCCGAGGCCGCCTGCGCCGGGGACGATGTAGTCGTGGTCGCTCAGGCCGCGCTCTGCGTCCCAGCGCGCGCCCAAGCGGGTGGACAGCACATCGTCGGGCGACATGCCGCGGTCCAGCCGGAGCGCGAAGATGTGTGCATCGGGGAACGCGGCCGTCACGTTCCGCAGGTACTCGGGCGTGATGAACAGGTGGCACGCGATCATGCGCGCCGGAGGGCCGCCTTCAAGGTTCTTGAAGAGCGTCAGCGCGTCGACCATGGAGCTGCCGGTGGCGCCCATCGGGTCAGGCACGAGCAGCGTGGCGCCCGCGACCGGGCCTCCGATCTTGGATCCGGAGGTGCGCACGCCGGTGACGTGGCCCGCGTCGTCGGTCACCCGCTGCATGTACACGTGGTCCACGCGCACCACGTCCGGGTCCATGACCTGGTGCAGCTCGCGCTGGAAGACGTAGGACGGGATCATGCCGCCGCGCGCCACGTCCACGATCACCACGCGGGCGTTCGGGTCGAGGATGGCGCCCTCGTAGGCCGCGCCGGGCACGTGCTCGGCCATGCGCGTGGGCACGCGCGCGACCGTGGTCGGCAGCAAGTCCAACGAGGCCTGCAGCAGCCGCCGGAAGGCGGACTCGAGCAGCATGTGGAAGAGCGGCGGACGGGTGTCCGGGTGCCCCAGACGAGCGGCCACCGACAGGGACCAAGCGTCGCCGAGGATGTGGACGTGGGGGCCGTAGTCGTGGTCGACACCGGCTCCGGTGCTGACCGGGCGCGAGTAGGCGGTCTCCGTCATGAAGAACAAGCCCTCCGTGCCAGGGCCCGGATCAGTCGAACATGATCCGAACGCCGGCGGTGGCGTAGAGGCCGTGCGACAGCGTCTTGTGGACGCGCAGGCCGTAGTCGAGGTCTGCGAAGACCTCCACCGTCCGGGTCACCGCGTAGTTGACGTTGCCGCCGGCCTGCGCGAGCAGGAACTCCGTGTGGTCCTTGGTGGCGAAGGCGGCGCCGACGTTGACGCCGAGCGCGAACCGGAACTTGTTGTTCGCGGCCCGCACGACGCCCCACTGGATGCCGACGGTGCCGATGCCCATGTGCTTGATGGAGTCCCGCGGCGATGAGATCAGCGCCGACGGGTCCACCACCTCACCCTCGCGAGGGTTCGGCACATGCTGGGGCATGTCCATCATCCAGTACCCGCGGAAGACGCCCTGGATCAGGTCGTCTCGATCGCCGACGACGAGCTCAAGCCCGCTGCCCACGTCGCCGATGTACTCGGTCTGCTTGTAGTTGGGGTAAGCCGCCTGATCCGGGATCTTCACGCCCTCGCTCGTCTGGGACGAGTAGTACGCGACGGTCTCGGTGTGGAAGCCGCCCGTGACAAGGGGGGCAACGCCGCCTGCAAAAGCAGGGGCGGGCAGAAGAAGGAAGGCGATCAAGGCGGCGGTCCGCATGACGTCTCCGGCGTGACGGCCCTGTCTACTCCAGTGGCCACACTGAATCAAGGCTTGATCAGGGCGATGTGACGCGCTCGTGACGCGGCTCACGGCGAGGGGGGCGCGACCACGTCGGTGTCCGCGGGGGTGTCGGTGTCGGTGGACGCGCCGAGGACCTCTACGGAGGCAGCCTCGGACGTCCCGTGCCGATTGTACAGCACCACAGGTTGAACGCCGGGAGTCACGTCCGGGACGAGGAACAGGACGGTCTGCACACACGTCGAGCACTCGGCGTCGCAGTCCGCGCAGGCGCCGCAGGAGAGGCAGTCGGCGTCGGCGCGGCAGGTGTCGCAGCTGTCGCATTCTGTGCGCACCACGTCGGTCACGCTGGCGTCGACGCCGCCCACGCGGACCACGGTGTCCCAGGTCGCGCTGAACGGGCCGCCGTCGAGCGTGATGACGTCGCCGGGCAGACCTGCGGCCGGCGTGGGGTTGATCGCGATGGAGCAGTCGTCGTAGCCGGCGACCACCGTCGTGTTGCAGGCCAGCAGGGAGAGCAGGACCAGCGGCGCCAAGCGCGTCATCTACAGCTCCGTGGCGAGATCCTCGAGGCTCGCCTGACCAACCGTGTACGAACTCGCCTCGGGCGTGGTGCCGGGCAGGAAGGGGTAGGCCATGCCGCCCGAGGACACCCGTCGCCCGGTCGACTCGTCGATCTGGGCCCACTCGACCGGCGCCCACACCGGGAACGGCGTGTCGCCGTGGATGGCTTCCTTCATGTAGTCGATCCAGATCGGCAGCGCGACGCTGCCGCCGGTCGCGGAGAGGCCGATGGTCTTGGGCTGATCGTAGCCCACCCACACCGCGGTGAGCGTGTTGGGCGTGTAGCCGATGAACCAGGCGTCCTTCTCGTCGTTGGTGGTGCCCGTCTTGCCCGCGACGTGAACCTGCAGCTCGCGGTGGGCAGCGGCGCCCGTGCCGTGGGTCGCCACGCTCTCCAACAGCCACGTGGAGATGACGGAGAGCTCCGGGGAGATCACGCGCACGGGCTTGTCGACCGGCTTGTGCTCCTCCAGCACCTGCCCGTCGCGGTCCTCCACCTTGACCAGCGTGTAGGGCTCCACCCAGGTGCCGCCGCTGGCGAACACGGCGAAGGCGCGCGCCATCTCGTCGATCGACAGCGCGGCGGACCCAAGGCCGATCGACAGGTCGCACGCCCGACAGTAGCTCTTGCCGTCCGGCATGGGCGCGGAGTTCGTGCAGTGCTTGCCCTCCTGGCCGGGCAGCCACGGGCACAGCCACGCCGTGTCCGGGTTGGGCTTCCAGCCCTCGGGGACGGCGTGCGTGGGCGGCCCGCCCAGGCCTAGGCGCCGCGCGAAGTCGTAGACCACGTCCCGGCCCATGTTGGGGTCGCAGGAGTCCAGCACGCGCACCGTGGAGGTGTTGCGCGACAGGGTGATCGCCTGACGTAGCGTGATGTTGCCGCGGTAGTCGCCGCCGTAGTTCTCAGGCTTCCAGGTACCTTCTTCCGTCACAAAGGCGAGCGGGGCGTCCGGGACGATGCTCGCCGCGGTCAGCCGCTTGCTCTCGATCGCCGCCGAGTAGACGATCGCCTTGAACGTGGAGCCGACTTGGCGGCGCGACTGGAAGGCGCGGTTGAGCTCGCTCGTGTCGAAGTCCACGCCGCCGACCATGGCACGAACGGCGCCCGCTTCGTCTCCGTGCACGTCGAACGACAGGAGCGCACCCTGCAGCTCGGACGGCTGAACCAGGCGCACGCCGAGGTACGGTGTGGTGGCGCCCGGGGTGTTGGCGAAGGCCTTGGCGACCGCCTCGTCCGTGGTGGACAGCGCCTTGACGCGCACGCGGACCACGTCGCCCACGCGCAGGATGCCGCCCTCCTTCACGCCGTCGCCGTTCTCGTCGATCGGCCGGGTGAAGTCGTCCTGGGCCCGGTACTTCCAGTCGCGCGCCACGTCAGGCGGGTAGACCCAGGTGGACCACGCCAGCGGCAGGATGCCCACGGTGCGGCCGACCGAGACCTCGGCCCAGGTGGGGAAGACCTTGGTGATCACGCCGTCCGCGACCTGATCGAGCGTGAACGTCATCTTGGCCGAGCGCGAGGCCGGGTCGTCCTCTGCGCGGCGCGAGGCTTGCCGGAGCGACTCCTCGATCTCCGAGATGCGGGCGTTGATCGCGGCGTCGCCGTCGACGTGCTGGATCGTGGACCGCCGGAATCCAACCTTCTCGTCGATCTCGGTCACCCCGGAGACGAGCGCCCGCTGGGCCACCGACTGCAAGGCCGGGTCGCAGGTGGTCATCACCTTCAGGCCGTCGTGCAGGACCTTGTCCTCGCCGTACTTGTCGATGAGCTGGCGGCGGACGTACTCGGTGAAGCTGGGCGCCGCCTCGCGGAAGGCGTTGGAGTGCTCCGCGATGTGGAGCTCCTCCTTGCGGGCCTCCTCCGACTGGCGCTCGTTGATGAAGCCCACGGACAGCATCTGGTCGAGCACGTACTCTTGGCGGGTCTTGGCGGCGGCGAAGTCGGCCTGCGGGTTCCACGCGCTCGGCCGCGGCGGCAGCCCGGCCAGCAGGGCGGACTCGCCCAGCGTCAGTTCCTTCACCGACTTCCCGAAGAAGGTGCGGGCGGCGGCTTCGACCCCGTAGGCCTGCGCGCCCAGGAATATCTCATTGAGGTACAGGTAGAGGATGTGGTCCTTGTCGTAGGCCTCCTCGATGCGCCACGCGAGCAGGGCCTCCTTGATCTTGCGCTCGAGCTTGCGGTCCGACGTCAGCAGGAAGTTCTTGGCCACCTGCTGCGTGATGGTCGACCCGCCCTGGGCGAACCGACCTTGCAGGACGTTGCGACCGGCCGCGCGGGCGATGCCCATGTAGTCGATGCCGCCGTGCTGGTAGAAGTTGGCGTCTTCGGCGGCGATGAACGCGTTCTTGAGGTTGTCTGGGATCTGGTCGAGCGGCAGGACATAGCGTCGCTGCTCGTAGATCTCGCCCATCAGCGACCCGTCCTTGGCGTAGACCGAGGTGACGGTGGCCGGTCGGTAGGCCTGGAGGCGCTGCACGCTCGGGAGGTCGCCGCTGTACCAGGCGTCCAGAGCCCACAGGCCGAGCAGGGCCACCACGAGCATCGCGACGAGGGCGGCCGCCGCGGCACGCCACGACGGCATTTGAAGTCTGCGACGCGGACTTGGCGGCGCGGCCGTGACGGGCGACGGCGAGGGAGCACGGCTGGCAGGCGGGGGCGGAGGACGGGGAGCGACGGCGCCTGGCCGCGGCTGCACGGGCACGCGCCTGGGATCCTTGATCGGGATCACCGGCGGCGGCGAGGTGGACGCCTTCGTCGCGTCGACCTCTTCGGCGTCCTCCCAGGAGGGCGGGTTGGGCTGCGGGCGCGGATCCGCGAGCAGGCCCGCCGCGCGCGGCGCGTCGAACGGTAGGGTGAGCGGGGTGGCCGGCGGCGCGGCGCGCTTCACCTCGTCGATGAAGGAGACCTCGGCGGTCGTCTCCGGGGCGCGGCCGTGGCCTCCCCAGGCTTCGTCCGGCGGGAACTCGTCCGTCTGGGGCCGTGAGGGGGTGCGTGCGCCGGGTCGGACGACGGTCAGGTTGCCGTGAACCGAGCCCAGGGGGGCGAACCGGCGCCCCATGCTGACCAGCTTGGGCTCCAGCCCGGAGGGCCAGGTCGTGGCGATGGCGCGGCTGCACGACGCGCAGCGCACCGTGTCTCCGGGAACCGGGAAGGGCTCGGCGACACGCAGCACGGCGCGACAGTGCGGGCAGGTGAGCGTCAGCGGCATGTCGTCTGAGACGGTCCGTTGTGGGCGGGCGCTGTATCTCCCAGGGGTGGGAGCGTCCAAGGCGCCGATCGTCACGTCGCGTAGATGCGCGTTGACTGCGGCGCGGTTGGACTCTACGATGACAGCACCAGTCGGTGGGTACTTGCCGAAGCACGGATCACGCATGGATCGCAGGCTGCGCGGGCTCGCCCTCATCGGGTTCACTGCGCTCGTCCCTGCGGCCGTGATGCTGGTCCCGATGCACGCGGTGGAGGCGCCGGCCTCTGAGACCGTCCCGCTCGCGGTCCGCGCAGCGACCGGCAGCCCCTACGACCTGGCCATGCTTCGGGTGGTCCACCTGGCGATGCAGCCGGTCGCCGAGTCCTACGTCGAACCTGACCGCATCGACCCGCAGCGTATGTACGAGGCCGCGCTGGAGTCGGTCGAGCGCTTGGTCCCGGCGGTGTCCTTCCACCTGGAGGACCGCCAGCTCGCCATCCACGTCGCCGACGTCCGCACCGTGCGCGACGTGCCGCCCATCACCACGATCGCCGGCATGGAGAGCGAGCTGCGCAAGGTCGCCGCGCTGCTCGCGACGCACCTTGGCCCCGACGATGTCCCGCACGACCACCTCGACATGGCGCCGCTCTCCGCGATCGAGTTCGCGATGGTCAACGGCATGCTCGCCACGCTCGATCCGCACTCGGCGCTGCTCCCCCCTGCCGAGACGCGCGAGCTCGACGCCGAGAACCAGGGCGAGTTCGGTGGCCTCGGCGTGTCGCTGTCGGTGGACGACGACGGCCTGCGCGTGGACGACACGGTGAAGGACTGCCCGGCCGCCACCGCCGGCGTGCGCCCGGGCGACCACATCCGCCGCATCGACGGCCAGTCCACGATCAACGTGTCGCTCGACGACGCGGTCGACCTGCTGCGCGGGCCGATCGGCGAGTCTGTGATGCTCGAGATCATGCGCGCGGGTTTGTCTAAGCCGCTCTTTGTGCCGGTCGTCCGGGGCAAGATCCGCATCCACGAGGTGGCCGCGTGGCCCTTGGCGGGCGGGCTGGCCTACGCCCGGGTCACCGCGTTCCACGCGACCGTGCACGACGACCTGGTCGCGGAGCTTCGCCGCGTCGAGCGCGCCGAGGGCGAGATCCGCGGGCTGGTGCTCGACCTGCGCGGCAACCCCGGTGGCTATGTGAACCAGGCCGTCGCCGTCGCCGACGCCTTCCTCAAGGAGGGCGAGATCGTCTCGACCCGAGGCCCGCACGACACTCGACCTGATTCGCACTCGGCCACCGACGACGGCACCGAGTGGACCTTCCCGATGGTGGTGCTGGTCGACGCCGAGAGCGCGTCAGCGTCTGAGATCGTCGCGGGCGCGCTGCGCAACAACGAGCGGGCGGTGATCGTCGGCGAGCGCACGTTCGGCAAGGGGTCCGTGCAGAACCTCGAGCCCATGCCCTTTGACAGCGAGCTCAAGGTCACGGTCGCGCAGTACCTGACGCCGGGCGACCGCTCGATCCAAAACGTGGGCATCCCCGCGGACGTGGAGGTCGTGCCCACCTGGGTCGGTCGACGCGATCAGGAGGGGCTGCTGATCCCCGACGCCGCCGTGCTCGTGGGCGAGCGCGCCGAGCGGGAGAGCGACCTGGACGCGCACCTGGATCGGCGGGACGCGCGCGAGTTGGACCCCGCGCTCTACAGCTACCGCGCCTGGAACCCGTGGGGCCGCGCGGTCGATCTCGACGCGCCGCCCGAGCCCGGCACCGACGAGGACCTACGCCTCGCGCTTGACCTGCTGGCGGTGGCGCCGACCGCGCACCGCGGGGACATGCTCGCGGCGGCGGGGCCGGTGGTGAAGCGGCACGAGCTGGCCGGAGAGCGCGCGATCACCGAGGCCTTCCGCGGCATCGGGGTCGACTGGACCGGGCCGTCCGACGGCGCCCCGGCGGCGGTCGAGGTGTCGATGTCCACGCCCGGCGATGCCTTGGTCGCAGGCGAGGACGCGCCCGTCACGGTGACGGTGACCAACCGCGGCGCGACGCCGCTGCGCAGGCTCCTGGTCGTGATGCACGGGGAGGAGACGTTCGACGGCCTCGAGTTCCCGATCGGCAAGCTGGAGCCTGGGGCGTCGGGCACCTGGACCCGCACGGTGCGCGCCCCGGAGGGCTGGCCTGCTGAGGCTGGCAGCGTCCGGTTGGACGTGCGTGACGACCAGGGGCACGCGCTCGGATCGTCCATCACCGCCGTGACGCTCAAGCCTCGCCAGCTTCCGCGCCTCGCGTGGCGTTGGACGCTGGTCCCCGAGGTCAACCACCAGCTGGCGGTGGGGGATTTGGCGCGCGTGGAGTTGGAGATCAAGAACGTGGGCGAGGGCGCGAGCCTTGGCGCCACCGTCCGGATCCGAAACCGTTCGGCGGGCGCGCTCGACATCGTCACCGGCACCCTGCACGGCGGGAGGCTGATCGACGCGCGTGGCCGCCCTTGCGCGCTGGTCACGCCGGGCTGGGAGAACGGCGGGCCGGTCGGTCACGCCGCGCCCACCGACCCGCGCTACCTGGAGCGCGTCCCGCCGGTGTGGGCGCCCAAGTGCCACCGCGAGATCAACCCGGGCGAGTCGTGGACCGGCTCGTTCGAGGTGCGGATCCTCGAGCCCGCGATCGACGACGTCTACAAGCTCGACCTCACCGTCGCGGACGACATCACCTACGACTACCCGTCGATCGTCCGACAGGGCTTCTACGACTGGCACGAGTCCGAGGAGGCGATCCTCTTCCACCTGGGCCAGGCGCCGCCGACCGTCACGTTCCGCGAGCCTCCGTCGATCGTTCTGACCGAGGAGCCCGCCCCGCAGACCGACGGCGGCGCCGTGCGCATCGCGGGGCGCGTGTTGGACGCCGACGGCCTGGGCGACGTCATGGTGTTCGCCGATCAGGACAAGGTGTTCTTTGAGCGCCACGGCCGCGCCAAGCCACAAGACGTGGTGCCGTTCAGCGCCGAGGTGCGCTTCGAGGCGGGCACGCACGTCCTGTCGGTGCTCGCGCGCGACAACGCCGGCTTCAACACCACGCTGTCGAGGCTGGTGTGGCGCCCCGAGGATGACTGGCAGGCGCTCGCGAACCCGGCACGCCATCCGTGAGCACGCCGCATGAGCGCGCGCCCATCGCCATCCGCGGGGCGCGCGTCCACAACCTGGCCAACCTCGATCTCGACCTGCCCTCAGACGGCTTCGTCGTGCTCGTCGGCCCCAGCGGATCGGGCAAGTCCTCGCTCGCCTTCGACACGGTGCACGCCGAAGGCCAGCGTCGCTACCTGGAGGCCATGTCGGCGCGCCTGCGGATGACGTTGGGCGCCATGCCGCGGCCCGACGTCGACTCCGTGCGCGGGCTGCCGCCGACGCTCGCGTTGGCCCAAACGAGCGCGCCCACCGTGGGCACGCTGGCCTCGCTGACCGAGCTCGATGTGGTGCTCCGTGTGCTCCTCGGTCGCGCGGGCGAGCAGCGCTGCCCGGTGAGCGGCGAGGTGGTGACCGCCACGCCGCATGATGTGATCGTCGGCACGCTGCTGCGCCTGCCGGATCGCACGCGCCTGCATGTGGAGGCGCCGGCGACGGGTGTGGGCGACGCGCGCGCGCGCCTCGATGAGCTCGTCCGTCAGGGCTTCAGTCGCGTCCGCGTGAACAGCGACGTCATGGCGATCGAGGACGCGCGCGACCTGCCCGCGGACGCGATCGTGCGCGTCGTCGTCGACCGCATCCTCGTCGGCCCGGACCGGCGGGATCGGATCCACGATGCGGTGCGCACCGCGGCGCGTGTCGGGCGCGGGGTGGTGGTCGCGGTCACCGACGACGGCGAGCGCGTGTTCACCGACCGCCCCTACAGCTTCGCCACCGGGCGCGTGCTGCCTGAGCTTCGGCCTGCGTTGTTCCGACCCACGGGCGCGGACGCCTGCGCGACCTGCCTTGGGAAGGGCCAGCGCAACGACGCACCGTGCGACACCTGCGAAGGCACGGGCCTGGGCGACGCCGCGCTCGCCGTGCGCTTCGAGGGCGTGGGCTGGCTGGACCTGTGGAAGATGCCGCTCGGCCAGCTGCGCACGCTGAGCCAGACCTGGACCGTGAGCGCCGTCACCGCGCCGCTGCTCGCGGAGCTGTCGTCGCGCCTCGACGCGCTGGTGGACGTCGGCTTGGGGCACCTGCTCCCGCGCGCCCCCCTCGGCGACCTGTCCGCGGGCGAGCTGCAGCGCGCGCGGCTGGCGCGACAGGTCGGCACGGATCTGGCGGGCGTGCTCTACGTGCTCGACGAGCCGGCTGTGGGCCTCGACGCGGAGCAGGTCGATCGTCTGGTGGTCCTGCTGCGGCGCTTGGTCGACAAGGGGAACGGCCTGCTGGTGGTCGAGCACGACCCGCGCGTGATCGCGGCGGCGGATCGGGTGGTGGAGTTCGGCCCCGGCGCCGGCCCCGACGGCGGCCACATCGTGTTCGACGGCCCGCCCTCAGCGCTTTCCAAGGCGGACACGGCGACCGGTCGGTGGCTCAGCGGTGGTCTGACGCTCCCGCGCGGGGAGCACAAGCCCAGGCTCGGCTGGATCACGGTGGATGGCGCCCGCGTGCGCAACCTCACCGGTGAGCCGATCCGCGTCGCGCGCGGCGCGCTCAACGCGTTCGTCGGGCCCAGCGGCGGCGGCAAGACGTCGGCGCTCATGGCGATCGAGGCGCACCTCCGCGCGGCGCTCGCCAACGCCGAGCCGCCCGAGGGGCGAGTGACCGGCGCCGACGGGATCGCGCGCGTGCTGTCGGTCGACGAGCTGTCCGCGCGGCGCACGCGGCGCAGCATGCCCGCCACCTACGTCGGCCTGTGGGACACGCTGCGTGAGCTGCTCGCGGCCACGAACGAGGCGCGCTCCCGGGGGCTGGAGGCGGCGCGCTTCAGCTTGAACGTCGCGGGCGGGCGCTGCGAAGCCTGTCAGGGCTTTGGCGTGCGTCGCGTCGATCTGGAGTGGCTGCCGGAGGTCGAGGTCCCGTGCGAGGTGTGCGACGGACGGCGCTTCGCGTCCGACGTGCTCCAAGTGCGCTGGAAGGGCTTGGACGCGAGCGAGATCCTCGACCTGCGGGTGGACGAGGCCCACCCGCTGCTGGCGGGGCACCCGCGGCTTGAAGAGGCGCTGCGCGCGCTGCACGACGTGGGCTTGGGCTACCTGACGCTCGGCCAGCCGTCTCCGACGCTGTCGGGCGGCGAGGCGCGGCGGCTCAAGCTGGCGCGCGAGCTGGTGCGCGCCGCGCGCAAGGGCGGTGATGACACGATCGTCCTGCTCGACGATCCGACGTCGGGCCTGCACCCGGTCGACGTGGTCGTGCTGCACGCGCTGCTGCGCCGCCTCGCCGACGAAGGCGCGACGGTGGTGATCGCCACCCACATGGCCTCGCTGGTGGACGCCGCCGATCACGTCGTGCGCTTCGGCCCCGGCGTGGGGCCGGAGGGTGGACGGGTGGTGTCGTCGGGGCCGCCAGCCTGATCGCGGTCAGCCGGTGAGCTTGACCACGCCCATGCGGGCGGCGCGGGCGAGCAGCTTCTCCAGGTCCTCGGCGCGGTTCAGGCGGCGGTCGAAGTGCGAGGGGAGCTGGCCCGCGTCGAACGCGGCCTCAAGCTCGGGCTGGCCGGTGAGCGACGAGGGCTGGAAGCAGGTGTCGTCGTAGTCGTCGGGGTTGACCTCGATGACCGGAAGCGTGATCGGCGCACGCGGCGTTCGGGCGGCCATCGCCTCCAGGTCGAAGCAGTCCCACAGCGCGGTGGCGTGGTCGTTGCGCTTGTTGAGCGACTCCGCGATGCCGAAGCGCTCCTGGAGCGTCTTGATCACGGCGGTGTGATCGTACTCGGTGTGGATGCCGGCCTGGCGGGCGTAGGGGCCCATCACCATCGCCGGGATGCGGAAGCCGAGCTGGTTGAAGCCCTCCGCCGCCCGCTCGTCGGGCATGGTGGGCGGCGCGACGTGGTCGAAGAACCCGCCATGCTCGTCGTAGTCGAGGATGAACGCGCAGCGGTCCCACACGCTCGACTCCGCGAGCGCCTGGTAGATCGACGCGATCAGCACCTGACCCAGGCGCGCCGGCGCAGGCGGGTGGTCGTCATTGCTGCCGTAGTCGGGCTCGAGGAACACGACCTGCGGGAGGGTGCCCGCCGCGAGGTTCGAGAAGAACTCGTCGAGCGGGCGCACGTTGCCGGTGGCCAGGATGCCCTCGATCAGGATGACGGCCGGGATGTTGGCGTAGACCGCCCAGGTGACGCCCGCCTCGGTCAGCTGCGAGAAGACGGTGCGAAGCGGCACCGGGATCGCCGTGCGGTCGTTCGACGTCAGTCCATTCGACGAGGCCGCGTAGGAGAAGAAGCGGTTGGGCCAGGTGGGGCCCATCACCGAGCAGAACCAGCGGTCGCACACCGCGTACTCATCTGCGAGCGCGTAGGTGACGGGGATGGTGGCGCGGTTGAGGTAGCCCAGGACCTCGTCGGCCGGCGCGCCCGTGTGCAGCGCGTAGTCGGTGGCGAAGCCGTCGTTCAGGCCGTTGTCGAACTGCGCGCGGCTGCCGGTCCAGGAGTGGCCCGGGTCGACGATGCACTCGTGCGTGAGCGCGTGCGGGTGGATGGCCTCGCCGTCCGGGCCCAGGTTGAACATCTCGGCGGTGAGGCCGTCGAGCTCGGTGCGGCCTTCATCCAGCGTCAACGAGCCGAACACGTGATCGTAGGAGCGGTTCTCCATCATCAGGATCACGAAGTGATCGATCGCCAGGCGCGGGTCGGCGGCCACGTCCGTGTCGGTCGAACCCTCGGTCGGGGTCTTGCAGCCGAGCGCGCCGGCGCCCGCGAGCGCGGACAGCGCGCTGAGCATTTGGCGGCGGGAGGGGTTGAACGGCTTGGTCATGGGGATCTCCGTGGGCTCGCACCGTGCCCAGTTTCGCGCGGGGTCGCAAGCGTTGTGCGCCGTCGACACCGATCGGTCACGGGAGCGTGTCGACCTTGTCGAAGGTGCGCTCGCCGGACGCGGCGGTCAGGCTGCGGATCGTGAACGCCTTGGGCGAGAACGCATAGAACGGGTCGCCGAACGTGCCGCCGACGCCGACGGCGTCCACGCTCCACGTCACCGTGGTGGTGAGCACGTCGTTGAACTTGGCGACACCCTCCGGCGTGTTGACGTCCACGTCGTGGTCGACCGTGTAGGTGCCGCGCTGCACCGCGGCAGGATCGGCGCCGTCCTCGTAGACCGCCAGCGTGTAGGCGTTCGGGATGCCCACCAGTTCGTCGGCGTCGCCCACCGACTGGAAGGTGAACGCGCGCCACGTGGTGCCGTCCTGGTTCGCCCAGGACCCCACCAGATCGGCGGTCTCGGGCGAGGCGCAGGCGGCGAGGAGCAGGGGAGCGAGCAGGGTGAGGCGCATGGGGCAACTCCGCGCTTGGGATATCACCCCCGCGCGGGTCGCCGACAAGCGCGCTTCAGCGCGTCCAGAGCGTGTCCTCGGCCTTGAAGCTGAAGGCGGCGGAGAGCGCGGGCTCGCCGTCGATCGTCAGATCGGCGTTCTGGTCGACCAGGTACTGCGCCACGCCCAAGAACTGCTGGCCGTAGGACGAGCTGAGCCCGAACTCGCTCTCGATCAGCGGCTTGACCACGCCCTCCATGATGGCGGTGGTGGTGACCGCGGCGGCGATGCTGCCGTCGACCGTATCCGCCGTGATGTCGCCAAAGATGTAGGCCTGAACCGCCGAGATCTCGATGACCGGCTCGTCGGCGTAGAACTGGACGGGGATGGTCAGCGGCGCTGGGCCCACGGAGAAGGTGTCCACGTCCTTCATCTCACCCAGCATTCGGGACTTGGGGTCCCCGTTCACGTCGTAGGAGGACGGCAGGACGACAAGGTTGAACGCCAGGTCCCGGCCGCCCTGCAGCGCGTCAAAAGTGACAGCGCCGGCGTCGTTGTCCACGTCCAGCAGCACGATCGCGCGCTCGGTGAACAGCATCTCGTCGATCCGCGCGTTGACGGTGGGCAGGTTGTAGATGCCCGGCCCCAGCGCGCTGTCGATGGCGGCGAGCAGCACGGCCACCTGGTTGTCGGGGGTGCCGTCGGCGTCCAGATCGCCGCCGTGGTCGGCCGACAGCACGCGCAGCTCGGTCACCTTGTACTGACCGCCGGTGTAGGGCGGGACGGCGACGTCGGTGTCGTCTACGCCGCCTGTGTCCGTGTCGGTGACGTCGGTGTCTCCCGCGCCCTGATCGGTGGTTGAGTCGGTGTCGACGTCACTGTCGGCGCCGTCCACGGTCTTGCCGTTGGAGCAGGCGGTGAACGTGGTGGCGACAAGAGCGGCCAAGAACAGGAAACGCATGATAGACCCCGCGGGCCCCAGGTTGCCACTGACATGGCATTCTGGCAAGGCCCTGCTTGGAGGCAGCTACATGGATCTCGCCGATCTCCTTCGCGCTGGTGACTTGGACAAGTTCCACGACGCGCGTGACGGCGAAGACCGACCCGACCTCTTCGCCGAAGAGCTGGACGGCCTGGACCTCACCGGGGTGGACCTCACCGGGGCCCAACTCGACAAGTCCGACCTCACTGGGAGCATCCTGCGGGACGCCCGCCTGATCCGCGCCTCGCTCTGCGAGATTGACGGTGTGGGCTTGGTGATCGCCGACTCCATCGCGCTCGGCGCCCGCTTCCGCGAGGCCCTGATCGACGACTCCGACCTCTCTGGCGCGGAGCTCTCGCACGCCGACTTCACCGGGGCCCATCTCAATTCCGCCCGCGCGGCTGGGGCGCGTCTGAACGGCGCCAAGCTCAAGGACGTGAAGGCCAAGGGGATCGTGCTCTCTGGCGCCGATTTGACCGAGGCTGGGCTGAAGGGCGCGAACCTGTCCGGCGCGGACCTGTCTGGTGCCAAGCTCAACGAGGCCCAAGGCGGCTCCACGCTGTTCACCGGCGCGCGCATGGACGGGGTGGACGCGACCAACGCGCGCTTCGGCGGCTCCAACTTCGTCGGCGCCTCGCTGGTGGGCGCGGTGCTGGTGGGCGTGCAGCTCGGCGCGTCAGACCTGTCGGGCGCGGATCTGTCGGGCGCGGACCTGACCAAGGCCAACCTGGCGGGCGCCACGCTGGCGGGGGCGCGCCTGCGGGGCGCCAAGCTCGCGGACGCCTGCTTGGACGGCGTGGATCTCTCCACCTGCGACATCGACGGCGCAGACCTCACCGGCCTGGACGTGGGCGCGCTCGGCCTGGACAGCACCCGCGCCGCCACGCTCAAGGCGCATGGCGCCGTGGCCCACGCGAACGGCCCGCGCGTCGTCCGCGACCCGTCGGTCGCCACGAACGGCGATGCGTACGCCGCGGTTTGGCGCAACCCTGAGGAGGACGGCAAGGACACGGTCCGCTGGGCGGTGTTCGGCGGCGCTGAGGAGCAAGGCGGGGTGCTGCCGGTGTCGGCGGCCAGCGTCGTGCACCTCGCCGTGGTGGAGGCCGCAGACTCGTTCCGGATCGTGCTGCTGGTGGCGCGCAGCGACGGCGCCACGCTGCTGTCCTGGCCGCTGTCGACGGACGGCGTGCTCGGCGCCAGCGTCGCGAGCGCGCTTGGCTACGATCCGATGGTCGTCCCGGTGATCACGGGCGGCGCGAACGTGCGGGTCGTTGGCCTCGGCCGTCGCGGCCCCACCCTCGTCGCCCACGTCGACCCCCTCGACGGCACTGGGTTCAAGCCGGCCTTTGGCGCCACCCACGCCCAGGCGCGCACCTTCGCGTCACGCACGGCCAGCGTGCTGCTCGGCAAGGGTGGTGTGGCCTGGTCGATCGGCGCGTCGGGCGTGGGCGCCCCCGTGCGCATCCCGGACGCCATCGCGGGCGTGCCATCCACGGTCATCCCGGTGGGCGCGGGACTGGTCGCGGTGTGGGCCACGCAGCCGATCGGGCGCACGCCCGGCACGGTGCGCGTGCTGCCGCTGGGTTCGCGCACGGCGCGGGATCCGGACGAGCTGGACGTGGGCCCGGTCGCCGCCATCGACGCGCTGGGCGACGGCGACGGCGCGCTGGTCACCTGGGTCGAGGCCGGAAAGGGCGGCGCCACCCGCGCGCGCTTCTCCACCTGGCCGGGGCTCAAGGCGCGCACGGTCGAGGCCGCCGGAGACGCGGTGGTGTCGGCGCGCGCTTGGCCTGGACCCAACGGCGGCTTGGTGGCGGCGACCACGGTAGAAGGTCGGCTGTTCGTCGCCGGGGTCGATGGCACGGTGCGTGCTCGGTTGGGGTAGTCTCCTGATGCAACGTATGCAATACTCGTGTGGGTTCGTGAAGGGGGCGCAGTGACCGGCAAATTCCGACGGGACGGGCCCTTGGCGGGCGGCTGGCACGCGGTGGGCGAGGAGCCTCCGTCGCGCCCCGCGCCGGATCCAGCCGACGTTGGGTCCGACGTCGTGATCTGGCCGCGAGGCGCCGGTCAGAGTCCGCACTCCCTGGACGAGGACCCGGCGACCCACGCGAACGAGGGCACGGTCCCGGGCATCGAGGAGGGCAGCTCGGGGTACGACGAGAACCCCCGCACCGTGGGTGACGGGCCGGTGGTCTGGCGTCCCGCGTCCATGGCGCCCAAGTCCGAGAAGACCGTCGAGGCGCCCGGCTTCTCTTCTCCCGACCTGCTCCTGGAGCCGGTGCACATGGGCACAGGTCCCGTGGACGTCGGCACCGCCGCGATGGAGCCCCTCACGGACTCAGAGGCGTCGCCCGCGGGTCGACGCCGCGCGGTCCTGATCGGCGTGTTGGTGGGCTCGGCCTTCGGTCTGATCATCGACGCCTTCCTCTCCGGGTGGCTCGACGGGAAGTGAATGGACTTCGGCATCCTTCATGCTTGGGTGGGAGACACCCGGGGGGATGCATGATCCGTGCGTTGGCGCTGTTTTTCTTGACCGGATGCGTCGCGCCTACGCCGGACGCCGTCGTCGAGGACTCGGACCCGCCGTCCGTCGACACCGCGACGACCGATCCCGTCTGCCCAGGCCTCGGCCAGCCCTGTGACGCGCTGCCGCCGCTCCCGGCCGTGGTCGCGTGCGGCGCCGCGCTGCGCGACGCCGTGGCTGCGGACGCGCCGGTGAGCTGGCCGAACTCGTTGGCGTCGCTCGGCTGCTTCGAAGGGACGGCGCCGCTCAAGCCCGCCCCCGGCGTGTTGCTCTACGACGTCCGAGCGCCGCTGTTCAGCAATGGCTCTGACAAGGGTCGTTACATGGTGCTGCCGCCCGGCGCGACCATCACGCCGAGCGTGGACGGCCCGTGGACCTTCCCCGCAGGCACGCTGCTGCTCAAGTCGTTCGGGCTCGATCTGGCGGTGGACGGCGCGCGCGCCCCGCGCACGCTCGAGGTCCGGGTGATGCTGCTCGCCCACGACGGCTGGAAGTTCGTCACCTACGGCTGGGATGAGGCGTCGCAGGAGCTTCTCTTGGTCGGCGAGAAGGGCCGTACGGAGGCGCTCACGGTGCCTCACGAAGACGGCGATGTGCTCGCCTGGTACTTTCCGAGCGTCGAGGCTTGCCTGACCTGCCATCGCAAGGCAGGCGATCAGGTGCTGGCGGTGCGCACCCGCCAGCTCCACCACCGGGTCGACTATGGCGATTGGATCGCCGACGAGCTCGTGGCCTGGGACGCGATCGGCGTGTTTGAACCGCCCATCGCGTCGCTCGGGACGCTGCCCACCCTCGCGGACCCCTACAGCGTACGAACCGCGCTCGAGCCTCGCGCCCGCGCCTGGCTGCACGCCAATTGTGCGCACTGCCACCAGCCCGAGGGCTTCGCGCCCCCCACCCTGACGCTAGACCTCCGCTACAGCACCCCGCTGGCCGACACGTCGACCTGTATGGTGCCGAAGCAGTCCGGCTTCACCACCGGCGGCCAATACGTGCTCGTCCCCGGAGACGCCTCGGCGTCCGCGCTGGTCCAGCGCATCCGCACCGAGTCGTTCGAGAAGATGCCGCCCGACGGCGCGTCCCGCTACGACGAGGGCGGAATCCTGGCCGTCGAGGCGTGGATCGACTCCCTCGACGGCTGCCCCTGATCACGGGATGCGATCGACGCCATCGCCCAGGGCGACGCCGCCGTGGAGCGTGTCCCGCACGGTGAACGGCGCGCACGTCTCACACGCCGGATCGAGCAGCCGCGTCTCACCGTCGACGGTCACCCGGACGAGCGCGGTGGTGAAGCCTTCCGGCGACACGCCGGGCGCGGCGCCCAACGCTGCGGGGCGCACGAGCACCCAGTCCGCGTCAATCTTCTGCTGCCGCGCGTAGAGCGACACGATCATCGCCGCCTCCACGCTCGTGATCACGCCGCCCTCGCGCGCCTTGTAGAGCGGGCGGGGCCGGGTGGGGTCGACGCCCAGCGCGTCGCGGACGACGGCGGTGTCGCGCAGGACGCCGGGCAGCATGCCGACCAGCTCCCACGCCGCCGTGCCGCGCGGGGCGGTGTGCAGCGGGATGGCGGGCTCCGGGAAGGAGGCGATCTCGAAGCGCTGGTGGAGCTCGTGCCACAGGCGATCACGGTCCGACAGGATCGGCGCCCCGCCCAGCGACGGCAGGCGCCACGCGCCGCCCTCGATCACCAACGGGTCCGCGTGCGCCAGACCGTGGTGGTCGGTCCACGTGGCCGAGGAGGCGCCGACGTGCCCGACCAGCTCCGGCGCCAGCAAGCCCCACACGTCGACCACCGGAGTGGTCAGGGCGAGCGTGCAGGAGGCGACACCCGGGGGCGCGATCACCCAGGCCGCGCCGGTCGTCGCGCGGATCGGACAGGGGCCGGGCGCGGCCGGCGGCGGCGCCGCGTCGCGAGGCAGGGCGATGAACACCGCGCGGGTCGCCGACGCGTCCGCCCACGAAAGCGTCCGGGTCTCCTCGAGCATCAGCGCGCGATCGGGGCGAAGCTCGGCGCGCGGGTTCGAGCTCCGGAAGCGCAGCGTGAGCGTCGCGGTGACGTCCGGGGCCGCGCCGAGCGCCTCCACAGAGGCTGGGGTCACCTTGGCCGCGTCCTCCAGGGTGATGGGGGCCGGGCCGCCCGCCGTCAGCGCGGCGAGCGTGCGCGACCAGCCGGACACATCGGCCGCGCCAAGCGCGAACAGCGCGTCCCCGACGACGTGCCGATCCCCGAAGAACGCGTCGCCCAACACCGCGATGCCCGCGAGCTTCGCGCGGGCGTCGTCGGGGGAGAGGCCCACCGACGGCGGCAGCGGTGGGGGCGTGCGATCCAGCCACGGGTGCTGAACCACCACCTGCGCGCCGGCGGTCGGGTCCGCGCCGAACACAAAGCGCTTGTCGTTCCGCAGGCCGGTGATCGCGAGCGTGAGCGCCCGCGGTCGGCGCAGCTCGGCGTAGGCGACGCCGGGCGTGGGACGCCACAGGTAATCGGCGACGTAGGACGAGCGGACGTCCAGATCCAGACGCGCGGTGTCGCCGGGGTGGAGCTCGGGCGTGATGACGGTCCAGGTGGCCACGCCGTCCGCGCGGACTCCGCCCAGCACCAGGCGCTCCGGACCTAGGTTGTGGTCATTGTGCGCGGCGCTGACATGGCCCGAGAACGCGCTCACCGTGCTGCCGTCGTCGGTGGTGATCGTCAGGCCCTCACAGCCCTCGGCGCCGTGGACTGTGAGGCGGACGTGCTCGGTCCAGCCCTCCAGGCCCGGCTCGATCGTGCTTGACCACGAGGCGATCGTGCAGCCGATCGCGGTGATGACCGGCGAGCTCACTCCGCCCTCGCGGCGCGGCGGCGCGCCGGGTCGATCTCCTCGCGGAGCATCTTCGGGATCCCGCCCTTCTGTCGATCCGCCCACGCGCACACGCCGGCCGGATCATCCTTGCCCCACGCCTTGAGGACGCGGCGAAGCGCCTTGCGCACCGACGGCGACTCGTTCTTCACGAACGCGTCCGCCAGCGCGCCGAGGCCGTCCGACAGCGCGCCCTCGACGAAGCGGACCTTGCGCTCACCCACGCGCTCGCGGAGGGCCGCGGCGGCGGGGCCCTCTACCGGCGCGGTCGTCCAGGCCATCCCGGCGGAGACCGCGGCGCGGGCGGCCTCCTCGGTGCCCAGCTCCTTGGCCGCTTGGATGAGCAGCTGCACGGGCCTGCCCGACGCGGCGATGCCCGGGCCCAGTACGAGCGCGCCCAAGGCGTCGGCGGTGAGCGGATCGTCGAGCCGCTCCAGCCAGTCCAGGCCCAGCTCCAGGCCCGCTTCGGCGTCGTCGAGGATCGCCGCGGCGACCAGCCCGATCGCGATCATGCCGTCCTCCCACGCGCAGCCGAACAGGCGGGTCAGCGCCGGTCCGTCCGCGTCCAGGTCGACGCCGTCGGTCTTGAACACGCCTGCGAGGAACTTCGCCAGCTCTCCGAACGGCACGCCGCGCACGCCCTTGAGCGGGGTGATGTCGCGGGCCAGCGCGCGCTGCGTGCGCTCGTCGGCCAGCGCCTCCAGCGTCTCAGAGATCTGGTCTTCCTGGATCACGCGTCCTCCGAAAAGAATTCCCGCAGCGCGGTCGCGAGGGCGTCCGGTGCGTCATGGTGAATGAGGTGCCCGGCGTCCGGGATGGTGAGTTCGATCGCGTGCGACAGGCTGCGCCGGCGCGCGTCGCGATCCATGAGCTTGAAGGGCGAAGCCCCTCCGTCGATCAGCAGCGTCGGCGCGCGGATGGCCGACAGGAAGACCTGGTGGGCTTCGGCGCGGAACGGGGTGGGGGACCGACCGCGGTGCGCGGGGTCCCACGCCCAGGTCCACGCGCCGACGACGGGTCGGGTGACGAACGGGTCGTCGGCGACCACCGGCCGGGCCACGCGGGCGGCCAGGCGCAGCGCCTCCTCAGGCGAGAGCGCCTTGTTGAAGTCGCGCATGCGGGCCGCCGCCGTCTCCACGTTCGGGAAGCTGCCGTGTTTGCGCGGGCTCTCCTTGCCGTCCAAGAAGGCCTGACCCCGCTCCAGCAGCTCGTCCGCGCCGTCCGGCGGACCGAGTCCCTCGATCAGCACGAGCCTGCGCACGCGCTCCGGGCGGGTGGCGGCGTAGAGCGCGGCGATCGTCCCGCCCATGCTGTGGCCGACCAGATCGACCTCGCAGTCCAGGTGTCGCACGACGGCGTCCACGTCCGCGACGTAGTCCCAGAAGTGGTAGAAGCCGCCCGCGCCGACGTGCTCGGAGAGCCCGTGGCCGCGGTGATCCGGCGCCACCACGCGGCGGTCGGACAGGCGGTTCGCCACGCCTTCCCACGCCGCGCCCTGCTCCAGGTAGCCGTGCAGGATCAGCAGCGGGCGGCCCGTGTCAGGCCCCCACGAGCAGAGCCGCAGGCGGAGCCCACGCGGGCCCGTGTCCAGGTTCGACTCGCGCATCACACGTCATCCCAGGCCAGCCGCAGGCCCGCCTTGAGGTTGCCTGACAGCCGGTGCGACAGGCGCAGGCTTGGCCGCGCGGTGCTCGCGGGGTGCGCGTAGCAGCCGCCCATCACCACCCGGCCGCGATCCATCCGACCGCGCCACGCGGACGACGTGTACTCGAACACGTTGCCGATCGACGAGAACAGCGCGGTGTCGCCGCTCGCGCCCAGCGCGCGCACCGGCAGCGGGCGACGCAGGCCCAGCTCCGCGGTGGCGGCGAGCCCGGGGCGCCAGTGGTCGCCCCACGGCCAGCGTCGGCCGTCCAGGCCACGCACCGCCTTCTCCCACAGGTCCGCCGACGGCAGCCGCGCGCCAGCCCAGGTGGCGTAGCGGTCCGCGTCCTCGGGCCAGATCCCGTAGATGGGCAGGTCCTCGTCGCCCTTGGGGACGCGCCGGGCCTCGCCCCAATGAGCCAGGTAGTTCACGTCCGCGCGCTCGTCGGGCACCGCCGCCAGGAAGCGCGCCCACTCGCGCGCGGTCACCGGGGCGCGACCGACCCACGCGGGCTCCGCGATGTGCTCGATGCGCAGGCGGCGCTCGTCCGACGCCACCGTGCCGCCCGCGACGAAGTTGCCGCGCGGGATCCGCACCCGGTCGCCCGCGAAGCGCACCGGCATGCGCCCCACGCGGCCCACCAGGAACGCGCGGGTGGCGTCGGTGATCCGTCGACCCGTAAGCGCGTCCGGACCCTGGCCCTGGTTGGCCAGCAGGCGCGGCGCGATGTGCGACGCCAGCAGGTACTCGAACACGCTGCGGTGACCAAAGCGGATGCGTCCGTCCAGCTCGGTGACGACCAGCGTACGACGCAGCTCCGCGGGGAGGCGCGCCGCGGCCAGCTGCTCAGCGCGAAAGCTGGTGGCCTCGGGCGACCAGCCGGACTCGGCCCAGGCCTCGACCGCCAGATCTTCCAGGCGCTGCAGCGCGTCGTCGTGATCCGGGCCGGTGCGCAGCGCGTGCCTGAGCCACGCGTCGAACACGCCCCACGCGTCGATCGGGCGGCCGGGCTGGATGTGACGCAGCGCCGCGCTGGCGATCTGCAGCAGCAGCGGCGACGCGGTGAGGTCTTCGAGGCCGTCCACCGTGGTGAGCAGCGTGTCCCCGTTGGGGAGCTGGCCGAGCTCGCGCTGGACGGTGTCGCGGTCGAGCGGATCGATCAGCAGCGTCACGACGTCGGCCCGCATCAGGCTGTCCGCCTGATCGGGGTCACACGCGTCGTCGGTCCGCACGTGGCCGGGGCGCGACGTGAGCATCCACCGCGGCCCCACCTGACGGGTCAGCGCGTCGAACAGCTCCGGCGTGCCGCCCGCCGAGGCGTCGGGCACCTCGTCCAGGCCGTCGAGCAGCAGCACCCGCCGACCCTCACGGGCTTCGGCCAGGCGGGCGTCGCCCACGGTGCGCTTGAGGCCCTCATCCAGGCTGCCCGCGCGCGCGAGCACGGCGAGCGGCACGTAGGTGGCGGGTCGCACGCCGTCGACGTCGAGCTCCGACAGCTTGCGGCACAGCGTGGTCTTGCCCGAGCCAAAGTCACCGAGGAGCACCACGCCGACCGGCTCGGCCGCGCGCAGCAGCGCACCCACCACGTCGAAGAGCGGCCCGGCGGGCTCGGACTCGACGTGACCGTCGACCAGGTGCAGACGCGACACGGTGAGGGGGAGCATGAGGGCCCTTCTATAGCGTGCCCGAGGCCTCGGCGGCGGCGAGGGCGCGTGGAAGGCGTGGGCAGCGACCGCGTCGTCGCGCTAGGCTCGACGCCCAGGAGTGGCCTCCCGATGTCGCTGTTTGAGGTCCGGGCGTCGTCCGGGCACGTCATGGCCTTCTTCGACCACACCTACGCGCCGTGCACCATGGCGTGCAGCTTTTGCCCCGTGCCCTTGCGGCGCGCGACGGAGCCGGTCACGCCCGCCGTGGACCTCGTCGAGCGCGCCACAGCGGAGTTCGCCGAGATCCTACGGACCCATCGCCCGCACCACGTCGATCTGGTGTCGGACGACATCCTCGCGTTCGCGGGCCTGTTCGAGCTGATCGACGTCGCGGCCCGGGCGGGCGTGCCGCTGCGCCTGTTGACCGCAGGCATCCCGCTGTCGGACAAGGCGCTGGCCGAGCGTGTGGCCGCCACCGGCGTGCGCGTCGCGGTCACGCTTCTGTCGACGCGCGCGGATCGATACGACGCGATCGCGGGGCGCGCGGGCGCGAAGGCGGCCGTGATGTCGGCGGTCGACGCGGCGCGCGCAGCGGGGGTCCCGCTTGACGTCGGGATCGTCGTGCTCGATCGCAACGTGGACGAGCTGCCGGACCTGATCCGCGCCGCGCGTGACCTGGGCAGCGACCCGATCGCCGTGCGGGTGTTCCACCCCGACGTCGCGAACGCGCCGAGCACCTACTACTGGCAGTACCCGGCCTACGACGCCGTCTTGGACGCGCTCCGATCGCTCGTCGCGTCGGGTGAGCCGCTGCCGCGGATCGAGCTGAGCAACGTGCCGTGGTGCGCGCTGCCGACCGACGGCCTGGACGGCCTGTCGCTGCAGGTGGTGAACACCCCCAACGAGATCTCGATGTTCACGTTCGACGCGTGCGCCACGTGCGCCGCGCGGTCGCGCTGCTCGGGCGTGCACGCGGGCTACGCGGCTCGGCACCGGTCGTGGGAGGTCGACCCGGAGCAGGTCCAACGAAGCCTCGCTTGGGTCGACGAGCGCGCCCGCGTCGACGAGTCCAACCGCGCGCCCGGCGTGCCCAACGCGCCCGAGGAGGCCACGTGGCGCGCCCAGGTCTGGCCGGACGCCGCGCGACTGGTCGCGGTCGAGCCGATCCGCGAGGGCGCCGGGTACTTCTTCAAGACCGACACCCACGGCGCCTTCTACGCGGGCGACTGCGGGAGCCCGGCTCGTGAAGAGTCTTTCCGCGACGCCCTGCGCGCCGCGGTGCGCGCGCTGCGGATCCGCGGCGCCGGCGTCGACGAGCACGCGCTGATCGCCGCGATGAACACGGTGGCCGGAGACGCGGCGAAGGCGCCCTAAGCCTGGGCAACTGCGCGCGGCGGCGCGTTCGGGCGCGCGCGATGTGCCTCAAGTGTAGGATTGTGGCGACGATTCCGTGGTTCGGCTTCACCAGCGGCTTGGGGGCGACGATGATCCTGTCCACGTTCATGATGCTTGGCTTCTCCGCGGCGCTCGCCGGAAAGGGGCCCATGATCGACAAGGAGCCGGGCCTCGCCAAGGCGCCTGCGTCCTCCGGCCAGCAATGGCGCGGCGCGCTCGCCGCGGGCGACCTCAAGCTGAGCACCGGCGAGTACTACGACACCTACGACTTTGAGGGCCGAAAGGGGCAGACCGTCCAAATCCGGATGACCTCGTCGGCGCTCGATCCATACCTGGGCCTGCACTTCGGCGACAAGAGCCTTCTGGAGAACGACGACGCCGCCACGGGTGAGGGTGCGCTGATCACCACCACGCTCGAGCAGGACGGCACCTACACGGTGTACGCCACGTCGTACAAGGCCGGCGAGGTCGGCGAATACACGCTCGAGGTCGGAGGCTTCGGCGCGGCGGGAAGCTCCGGTCTGCCCGTCGCCTCGTCTTCGATGGACACGATCGGCCCCGATCTGGAGGCCGCGCTGCAGGCGTGGAGCGACGGTTTCAAGGCGCACAAGCGCGCGGCGCACACGCCTGAGCTGACCTACACCGAGTACGACACCGACCTGCGCATGAACGGCGCGGCGCGCGTGAAGGTGGTCGAGCACCGCTCGTTTGGGATCTCGGGGCAGACCACGCTGACGGCCGAGTACGGCAGCTTCGCCGACGAGTCGGTAGGGCTCGCCGCGTACCGAGCGCTCGTGGCGCGGGTGCAGGACTCGAGCACACCGTGCTGCTCGTTCGTCGCCACGGAGAGCGACGCAGACGTGCTCCACAGCACGGCGTGGATCCCGTTCGACATCGCGGGACGGATGGGGCCGCTGAAGCAGGCGATGATCGAGGTGCAGCTCATGAAGCTGCCCAAGCTCAACGGCACCGAGCTCACCTGGCAGTGGGATCTCGACCTGACGATCCTGCACACGCCCTGATCGAGGCGGCGCGGATCAGCGCGCCGGGCCGAGTAGCCGACCGAGGGCTTGCGGGTCGCGCACGGTGATCACGTCTCCATGCACCGTGGCGCCGCCCAACGTGTCGACGAGGTGCAGCACCCTCTGGAGCACGCCGACCGACGTGCCGATCTTTCGTGCCAGCTCCGCGCGATCGTCCGGGAGCATGAACATCGCGCCGGCCGCGTCTCGGGTCTCCGTGGAGGCCGCCTGGACCAGCAGCCACTGGACGACCGCGACGCGCTCGCCGCCGTACCAGTCCGACTCGATCACCTGCGCCTCGAACGAGGCCTTGTCCGCGGCGATGTCTCGCGCCAGCGCGTCCGCCTCGACGCGGAGCTGTGCTAGGCGACGCTCGTCGATCGGAGGCGGTGGCGTCGTGGGTGAGGGACGCGTCGACGGCGGCGGCGAGGCCACGACGGGCGGCGGCGTCGAGGTCCGCGTGGGCGGAACGACCGGCGCCGGGTGTGGCGCGACGGGCGCGCCCGGGACCGCGAAGTCGACCTGCACCAACGCCATCACGACATCACCTTCGGCGTCGACCTCCAGCGGGTAGGTGCGCCAGTCCATCAGCGCGCGGGTGGCGGCGGCCTGGAACGGCGCCGCGCACTCGGTCACCTCGACCCGCAGGGGGACGCCGTCCGCGCCGAGCGTGAACACGCCGCGGCAGTGCTGATCGGGCCAGCCCTTCGTCCGCTCTTCGGTGGGATAGCCGGGCTGGATCTGCTGACGCCAGCGAACGACGCGCGGGCGGAGCGTCGCGGCGTCCTGCAGCGCGTCGGTGGCGCGTGACGTGACCGTCTCGGCGTCCGTGTCAGGCTCGTCGGCCCAGCCCGCGGTCAGCAGGGCGCCCCACAGGGCGACAGCGACGATCATGGACGAGACCTCCGGCGGATCCGACGTACCACGTCACCGTGACGCAGGGCCTTCCTATGCGGAGTGCTCCGTACGCGTGAACGTGTCATGGCGCGGCCCAGGAGGAAGCCATGGACACCATCCGGGATCGCGTCGTGCTGCTCACTGGGGCGAGCCGCGGCATGGGGCGCGTGTTCGCGGTGGCGTTCGCGCGCGCCGGGGCCGACCTCGTGCTGGTCGCGCGTGACGCCGCCGGGCTCGAGTCCTGCGCCGCCGAGGTGCGCGCGCTTGGACGCGTCGCCCACGTGCTCCCCGCCGACCTGGGCGACACCGCCTCGTTGGCCGGCGTGGCCGCCCGCGCGATTGAGATCGCGGGGCGGATCGACGTCGTCGTGCACAACGCGGGCATCGAGCCGTTCATCCGCTTCGAGGAGATCGCGCCCGCCACGCTGGAGCAGGTGGTCGCCGTGAACTTCACCGCGCCCGCCGTGCTCACGCACGCGCTGGTGCCGCACATGCTCGCGCGCGGTTCAGGCCACGTGGTCTTCCTGGGCAGCACGTCCAGCCTGTTCGCCGCGCCCTACGCGGCGCTCTATGGCGCGACCAAGTCGGCCGTGTCCGGCCTGTCGCGCAGCCTCTCGGCAGAGTTCTCCGGCCGCGGCGTCGGGTTCAGCGTGATCCAACCCGGCTTTGTGGTCGGCACCGGCATGTTCGCGGATGTCGTGGCTGGCAAGGGGCTCACGCCCCCCGCGGCGATCGGCAGCACCACGGCAGACGCGGTCGTCGCGGCCACGATCGACGCCATCCTGCGCGACCGTCCTGATGTCATCGTGAACAGCGTCCCGGTCGGCGGCGGCGCGGGGCTCGCGCGCATTCTGCCGGGCGTGGGCATGGCCTTCATGCGCAAAGCCGTCGCGCCGTTCATGGCCAAGCTGGCCGACGCGTCGAAGCGCTAGCGCAGCGACAGCAGCCTCAACGACGGGTTCGCTCGCTGGCGCGCCACGACACGGAGCCCGGCGAGCGGACCGCCGAGCTCCTCGTCCAAGACAATCAGGGCTCGAAGCGGTAGCCGGTGCCGTGCACCGTGAGGATGTGCCGCGGCGTGCCGGGCGTGTCCTCGATCTTCTTGCGGAGCTTGAGGATCTGGTTGTCGACGGTGCGCGTGGTGAGCGCGGCCGTGTAGCCCCAGACCTTCTCGAGCAACTCGTCGCGGCTGACGTCGCGGCCGCGGTGGGCGATCAGGTAGGCGAGGGTGCCGGCCTCGTGCGTGGTGAGGTGCTCCTCGGCGCCGCTCTTCCAGAGGATGCGGCGGCGAAGGTCGACCTTCACGTTGCTGAAGTCGTAGTGATCCGGCGCGCGCTTGTCTGTGCGCGAGTTGCGCAGGCGGGCCTTCACGCGGGCGACCACCTCACGGGCCGAGAACGGCTTGGTGATGTAGTCGTCGGCGCCCATCTCCAGGCCCATGACCCGGTCGATCTCTTCCGACCGGGCGGTGAGCATGAGGACGCCGATGTCCTGGTGGGTGTCCTTGATGCGGCGCATCACCTGGATGCCGTCGATGCCCGGCAGCATGATGTCGCACAGGACCAGGTCGGGCGGATCACGCTTGACCGCGTCCAGGGCGGCCTCGCCGTTCTCAACGTGGGTGACCTCGAAGCGCTCATGCTCCAGGGCGTGGACCAGACCCAGCGCAATGGTGGCATCGTCCTCGACGATCAAGATCTTCAGCGGCGCGTCCATGGACCCTCCCTGGGGCGGATGACGTTTCAGTGCGGAACGTGACAGAGGATACGACCGAACGGGCCTCAGGCAATGGCTAAAAGTGTGCCGTTTGGGTCCGTTGGTGTCTTCGCCTGTCTCCGCCTGTCATCACGAGGGGTAGAGCGCGTCCAGTTCGGCCTTGTGGCGCGCTTCGGCGACCTTACGCTTGACCTTGAGCGACTGGGTCAGCTCGCCGCCCTCCACGGTGGGGGCCGGCTTCCAGAGCGCGAAGGTCTTGATGGTCTCGAACTTGGGCAGGCCGGCGTTCACCTCGGCGACCACCGACTGAAGCTGCGCGCGGACGCGGGCGTCGTCGAGCAGGGCGTCCGGGTCGCCGGGCCAGCCCTCGCGGCGGGCCAGCGAGGCCAGCCCTTCCGGGTCCAGCGCGATGAGGGCGGTGAGGTAGTTGCGCTTGTCGCCATGCACCAAGACCTCGGCGATCCACGGCACGCGCGCCTTGAGGCGGTTCTCGATCTTGGCTGGGGCGATGTTCTTGCCGCCCGACGTGATGATCAGGTTCTTCTTGCGGTCGGTGATCTTGAGGAACCCGCGCGCGTCGATCTCGCCGACGTCGCCGGTGTGCAGCCAGCCCTCGGCGTCCAACACCTCAGCCGTGGCGTCGGGCAGGTTCCAGTAGCCGGGCGTGATCGTCCGGCCGCGGATCAGCACCTCGCCGTCCTCGGCGATCTTCACGTCCAGGCCGTCCCCTGCGCGCCCCACGGTCCCGAGCACGAAGTCCTCGAGCCGGTTGACCGTGGAGATGGCGGTGGACTCGGTCAGGCCGTAGCCTTCCATCACCGGGATGCCGCAGGCGTGAAAGAACTCGGCCAGCTCCACCGCCAGCGGGGCGCCGCCGGACGCGAAGGCGCGGATCCGCCCGCCGAACGCCGCGCGCACCTTGCGGAACACCAGCCGGTTTGCGATCGCGTACTTCACCGTCAGGCGACGGCCGATGCGCTGGCCCGCGCGCGTGCGCTTCGACCACTCGCGCCCGACGCCCTCGGCCCACTGGAACACGGCGAACCGACGCTCGCCGCCCGCCCGCGCCCTGTCCGCGACCTTGGCGTACACCTTCTCGAAGACGCGGGGCACGGCGGGGAGGAAGGTGGGGCGAACCTCGGCCAGGCCCTGGACGAGGCGGTCGATGTCGCCGTCGAACGCGGTCGGCGCGCCCAGGTGCATGGCGACCAGGGTCGTGACCAGGCCGAACGAGTGCGAGAGCGGCAGGAACATGAACTGCTTGTCGATCGGCTCAAGCGGCAGGTGCTGCTCCACCGCCACGCACGCGGCCGTGAAGTTGTCGTGCGTGAGCATGACGCCCTTGGGCTGCCCGGTGGTGCCTGAGGTGTAGATGAGCGCGGCCAGATCACCGGGCTTCACGTCGTCGCCGATCGCGTCGAGCACCTCGGGATCGGTGGCGTAGGCCTCCTTCCCGTTTCGCTGCAGGTCATGCCAGGACACGGCGCCCTCGGCCTCGCCGTCGATCAGGATGAGGTGGGCGAGTTCACCCAAGTCCGCGCGCACCGACTCCAGCCGCGCGAGCTGCTGGGTGTTCTCGACGATCAGCGCGCGGCTGCCGGAGTCCGCCAGGACGAACGCGCACTCTTCGGGCGTGTTCGACGGGTAGATCGTCGTGATGGCGGCCCCGGCCGACAAGATGCCCAGCGCCGCGAGGATCCACTCCACCCGCGTGCCGGAGAGGATCGCGACGCGCTCGCCGGGCTTGACGCCGAGCGCGGTCAGGCCGCTGGAGATGGCGCGGACGCGCTGGCCGGCGTCGCGCCAGGTCAGGTCCTCCCACCCGCGCTTGGTGCGGTGCTGCCACGCGAGCAGGCGAGGGGTGGCGGTCACGCGACGGCGGAAGGACTCCACCACGGTCACGGGCGGGTCGGTGCGCATGGGCTTTCGGAACCTCGATCAGTCTTGCTGATCAGGTACGCCGGGAACGCCGTCGGGGCCCGCGCCGCCGCGATCTTCGTCGGGCGTTCCAGGGACGCCATCCGGACCGCTGGCGCCGCGCGCCTCGTCGGGGGTGCCCCCGAACCCGTCGGGGCCGGGCCGACCCAGCTCCTCGTCGAACCGACCGGGCTCGCCGTCTGGCCCGGAGCCTGGGCGCTCGCGCCACGCGTCGGGGCGGTCTTCGCTGCCGACCCAGGGTGCGGGCTCGCGGCGGTCCTCGCGATCGCGCCCGCTGTCGCGGCTGCGGTCTTCTCCGGGGCCGCGCTCATCGCGCTCGGAGCGGGGCCCACGCGAGCCGCCGCGATCGTCGCGATGCGAGTTGCGTCCACCGCGATCGTTGCGTCCACCGCGATCATCCTGACGGTGCTGGTCGCGCCCACCGCGATCGTCACGTCCAGCGCGATCATCCCGGCGGTGCTCATCGCGCCCGCCCCGGTCGTCGCGCTGATCCCGATGTTCGCCGCGCCCGCCGCGATCGTCGTGATGCTGGTCGCGTCCGCCCCGATCGTCGCGCTGGCCGCGATGTTCGTCGCGCCCGCCGCGATCGTCCCGGCGGTGGTCGTCGCGCCCGCCCCGGTCGAAGCTGCGGTCGTCGTGGCGGTCGCGTCCGCCGTCCTGGCCGTGGCATCGACCGCCGCGCTCCTGCTGGCCGCCGCGCTCACCATGGCCGCTGTACTGCCGTTCGTCACAACCGCCGCGGTCGTGGCGGTGAACGTCCTGCCGTCCGTCGTGCCGGTTCCGGTCGTCCTGGCGAGCCTGGTCGTGGCGCCGCTCGTCGCGCCCTCCGCGTCCACCACTGGGCCCGCCACCTTGCGGCCTGGGGAAGCCGTCCGGACCAGGGCGGCCGCCGTCGTGACGGTGTCCGTCTCCGCGACGATCCTCGCGGTGATGCCCGTCATCCCGACGATCGTCGTGGCGACCGCGGCCCTCCCACGCGTCCAGGCGGCGCTCCAGGGCGTCCAGGCGGCGGAGCAGCTCGTGATTGTGATCGCGCGACATACAGCACCTCATCGGGAGAATCGTCTGACAGGATAGCACAAGCGTGGTCCAGCCACCCGAACCGGGCCGCGATACCGCTGCGACCTGCGGAGCTCTCATGTCCGACACGCCCGAGTCCCCCGACGGAGCGCGGCGCAAGCGCCCCGCGCGCGAGCGCGTTCCGTCGCTCTACCGCATCGAGATCCTGCGCAAGCGCTGCACCGGCGTCGGCACCTGCATGGAGATCGCGTCCCGGACGTTCGACATGGACGACGAGGCCGTGGCCGTGGTGCGGGATCCGGACGGGAACACCAGCGAGCAGCTGCTGGCCGCCGCGCAGAGCTGCCCGGTCGACGCGATCTTCCTCTACGACAAGGAGTCGGGGGAGAAGGTGTGGCCGCCTCGTGACAAGCGCTTCTCCAAGGTTGACGAGGGTTGAGCGACGCGCTCACGATCGAGGCCATGACCGCGCTCGCCCAGGTTCCGGCCGCCGACTGGGACGCGCTGTCGGATCCCAACGACCCTTTCACCGAGCACGCCTTTCTGTCCTGGCTGGAGGAGGCGGGCTGCGTGGGGCCCGGGACGGGCTGGTCCCCGGCGCATGTGCTGGCATGGCGAGGGCAGGGGCCTGACCGCGTGCTCGCCGGGCGCGCGCCCGCCTACGTGAAGTCGAACAGCTACGGCGAGTTCATCTTCGACTGGGGCTGGGCGGATGCCTGTCGTCGGGCGGGGATCGCCTACTACCCCAAGGTCACCTGCGCGGTGCCCTTCACGCCGGCGACCGGTCCGCGGCTGGCGGTGCGACCGGGGGAGGACGCGGACGCGGTCCGAGCCGCGCTCGCGGGCGCGCTCCGAGCGGTCGCCGACAAGGTCGGCGCGTCGTCCGCGCATGTGCTGTTCCCCCGTGAGGAGGAGCTCCCCGCGCTGGTGGCGCGTGGCTACCAGGCGCGCCGAACGCACCAGTATCACTGGACCGATCGTGGGTTTGGTGACTTCGAGGGCTGGCTCACGGCCCTCACGACCAAGCGCCGCAAGGAGGTCAGGCGCGAGCGCCGCGCGGCGCAGGCGGCCGGCCTGACGCTGGCGGTTGAGCGGGCGAGCGCGCTGTCCGACGCGGATCTGACCGCGCTGCACGCCTGCTACGTGTCCACCTACGAAGACAAGTGGGGCAAGCCGTACCTCACGGCGCCGTGGTTCGCGGGCCTACGGGACAGGCTCGGCGACCGCGCGGTGGTCGCCACGGCGCGGCGGGACGGGCGCATGGTCGCGGGCGCCCTCGCGTTCACCAAGGGCGCGCACCTGTACGGTCGCAACTGGGGTGCGCTGGAGCCGGTGCCCGCGCTGCACTTTGAGCTCTGCTACTACGGCTTCATCGAGTGGGCGCTGGCCAACGGCGTGACGCGCTTTGAGGCCGGCGCGCAGGGTGAACACAAGATCCAGCGTGGGTTCCTGCCCGTGGTCACGCACAGCGCGCACTGGCTGCGGCACGAAGGACTGGCAAGCGCGGTCGCGCAGTTCATCGCCGCGGAGGCCGCCGAGACCGAACGGGTGTGCGGCATCCTGGCCGACCATTCTCCGTATCGGGCCGATGGCGCGTCGGGCTCGGACGTCGCATAGGGCGTTCGTGGGGAGGGCCAGCATGCGCTGGGCATCCGTGGTGTCAGAGCGGGAGGTCTCGTCCGAGGCCATCAGTGAGTCCATCGACTCGGTCCGCCGCGCGCTGGGCGGTGAGGAGCCGGACCTGCTGCTGGTGTACGTCACGCCGCACCACGCGGTCGCGTACGACGCGCTGCCGGTGCTGCTGCGGGCGGCGTTCCCCAAGGCTCGTCTGCTCGGCTGCTCAGGCGCGAGCGTGATCGGTGACGGGCACGAGATCGAGGGCGCGCCCGCGTTGGCGATCTCCGCGGCCATTCTGCCTGACGTCGAGGTCATCCCGTTTGCGATCGAGCACGGCGTCCCCGGCATTGGGTCCACAGGCTTGGTCAGCACGCTGCGGGAGCAGATCGGCGTCGATCCGGATCTGGCCCCCGCGCTGGTCGTCCTGACCGATCCATTCACCGTGCGCGCCGACACCTTCGGCCGCGCGCTGGATGAAGCCTACCCGTCGAGCGCCAAGATCGGCGGGCTCGCGAGCGGGGGCGTGAACCCGGGCGAGTGCGTGCTGTTCGTCGACGATCGCACGCTGCGCACCGGCGCGGTGGGTGTCGCGCTCACCGGTGACGTGGAGATGCTCACCGTGGTGGCGCAGGGCTGCCTCCCGGTTGGCGCCGACATGCGCGTCACCCAGATGGACGGCGCGCTCGTGACCGGGTTGGACGGCATGGACGCGTTCTTGCGGCTGCAGAAGGCCATCGAGGACCTTGAGCCCTCCGTGCGGATGCTGCTGACGCGCGGGCCGATGATCGGCGTGGCCATGGATCCGCAGGCGGCCGCGCTTCACCGCGGCGACTACCTGGTGCGTCAGCTGGTCGGCGGTGATCCCGCGCGTGGCGCCATCTCGATCGCGCACCCGCTCAAGCTCGGTGACGTGGTCCGCCTGCACGTGCGTGACGCCGCCACCTCGACTGAGGATCTGCACGAGCTGCTCGCCCGTCAGGCGCGCTCGGGCGCGGTCGCGGCGCTCATGTTCTCGTGCGTCGGGCGCGGTCGTGAGTTCCACGGCGAGCCCGATCATGACGTCCGCGCGGTGCGCTCGCAGCTCGGTCCCATCCCGGTCGGCGGCTTCTTCTGCAACGGCGAGCTCGGCCCCGTGCACGGGCGCACCTTCCTGCACTCCTGGACCAGCTCGATCGGCTTGATCCGCACGCGTGAGTGGTCCTGACGATGCGCTTGGATCGTGTGTTGGTGGGGCGCGGCTTTGGCTCCCGCAAAGAGGTGGAGCTGCTGATCCGCCGCGGGCGCGTGCGGCTGGGCGGCGAGCCCGTGAAGGATCCGTCCTTCCACGTCGCGGAGGACGCGGCGATCGTGGTGGAGGGCGTGCGCTCGGAGCCCGAGGTCCTTCCGACGCTGGTCGCGTGGCACAAGCCTGTCGGCGTGCTCACCACGCTGCGCGATCCCTGGGGGCGAGAGGGCATCGACGACGTCCTACCCGAGCCTTGGCGCGGCAAGCTGCACCCGGTCGGTCGGCTGGATCTGGACACCAGCGGGCTGCTGCTCTTCTCCAGCGACGGCGCGCTCACGCAGCGCCTGTTGAGCCCGCGCCACGCCGTGCCGCGCACCTACGTCGCCACGGTCGAGGTCGATCCGCCTGCCGATCTGATCGCGCGCGTGGCCGCGGGCGTGGAGACCGCGGAGGGCGTGTTCACGGGCGTCATCCACGCGGTCGACGGGCGTGAGGTCACGATCACGGTGACCGAGGGCAAGCACCGCATGGTGCGCCGCATGCTGCACAACGCGGGCGCGAGCGTCGCCGAGCTTCGCCGCATCGCCTACGGCGACGTCGAACTCGGTGATCTGGTGGTCGGCGCGTGGCGGGTCGTGCACTAGACCGCGCAGTCCGCGCGCACGCAGACCACGTCAGTCCCCGCGCTAGACCGGCTCAGCCTCGGGCTTGGCGCGGTTCGACGGCGTGTCGACGTCGACCTCGACGCTGCCATCGACGATCTTCACGACGACGTTGCGCAGTCGATCGCTGGTGCGTGTGATGAGCAGGCGGCCGAGCGGCTCACCGACCTCGGTGTCCACGGCGCGGATCACCTGACGGGCGCCGCGCTCGCCGGAGCGCCGCTTGTTCACCAGGTGCTGCAACAGGTCGTCGTTCCAGCGCAGCGCCAGGTTGTGGTCCGCGGCGCGCGCGCGCAGGTGACCCAGGTGCAGCGTGGCGATCGACTCCAGCGTGGGCTGGTCCAGGTCGTGGAACGCGATGACCTCGTCGATACGGTCGAGCAGCTCCGGGCGGAAGAACGGCTTGACCGCCTCCAGCGCCGCAGCGCGTGCGTCCAATCCGCCGCGCTCGAAGCCCATCCGCGATGCGGCCTTGGCGTCGGTGCCCGCGTTGGTCGTGAGGATGAAGTACGCCTCGCGCGCGTTGACCTGACGGCCATCCGCGTCGGTGATCGTGCCCTCGTCCAGCAGCTGCATGAACACGGCCTGGACATCGGGGTGCGCCTTCTCGAACTCGTCGAGCAGCACGACCGAGTACGGCTTCTTCCGCAGCGGACCGGTGAGCTGGCCCTCCTCGCCGTGGCCGCTGTAGCCGGGGGGCGCCCCGAGCAGGCGGCTCGCCGTGAAGCGGTCGGCGTACTCGGACATGTCCAGGCGGATCAGCGCGTCGCCCTCGGGGAAGAGGAAGTCGGCCATCGCCTTGGCGAGCTCGGTCTTGCCGACGCCGGACGCGCCGCGGAACAGAAACACGCCGCGCGGACGCTCTGGCGCGCGCAGGCCGGAGCGGGCCAGGCGCACGGCCTCGGACAGGCGCACGACGGACTCATGCTGACCGACGATGCGGTCCTCGAGGAACGCCTCCATGGTGGCCATGCGCGCGCGATCGGAGTCCGTCAGGCGCTGCACGGGGACACCGGTGCGCTCGGAGATCACGCGCGCGACCACGTCCGCGTCGACGAACGCCTCGTTCGACAGCGACGCTTCAGCGCAGGCCTCGTCGAGCATGTCGAGCGCCTTGTCCGGCAGGCGGCGATCCGGGAAGAAGCGCACGGCCATCTGCACGCAGGCGGCGAGCGCGTCCTCCTTGACCTTGACCTTGTGGTGGGTCTCGTAGACGCCGGCCATGGCGCCGAGCAGCGCGATGCTGGCCGACTCGCTCGGCTCTTCGATGACGATCGGCTGGAAGCGACGCTCCAGCGCCGAGTCGCTCTCGAAGTGCTGGCGGTACTCGGCGTGGGTGGTCGCTCCGATGACGGTGATCTCGCCGCGCGCGAGCGCGGGCTTGAGGATGTTCGCCGCGTCCAGGCTGCCGCCCTCGGTCCGGCCCGCGCCGACGAGCGTGTGGATCTCGTCGATGAACAGCACGAGGCCTGGCTGGCTGGCGGCCTCCTTGATGATCTCGCGGAGGCGCTCTTCGAACGTGCCGCGGTACTTGGTGCCGGCGATCAAGCTGCCCATCGACAGCTCGACGATCCGGATGCCCTTGAGGCGCTCGGGCGCTTCGCCCGACACGAGCCGCTGCGCGAGGCCTTCGACCACGGCGGTCTTGCCGACGCCGGGTTCGCCGAGCAGCAGCGGGTTGGCCTTGAGGCGGCGCACCAGCGTCTTCATGACCTGGCGGATCTCGTCGTCGCGACCGACCACCTTGGGCAGGCGACCCTCGCGGGCGGCGGCGGTGAGGTCGCGGCCCTGCTCGTCGAGCGTGGGCGTGGCGGACTCGCCGGCGACCTTGGGGGAGACGGTGGAGTCCTCGGCGGACGACGACGGCGCGGCCCCGTCGGACGACTTCAGCTTGGCCTCGCAGTAGGCCTTGCCCTCAAGCGCGAACTTGGAGGTCGGCTCGACCTCGAGCGTGCGGTTCCACAGGTCGAGCGCCTCTTCGAAGCGCTGCAGCGCGTTGAGCGCGGCGGCCTTGCCCTGGATGGCGAACGCGTGCCCGCCGCCCGCGGCGAGCGCCTTGTCGAACCACGGCAGGCACTCGTCGTACTTGCCGAGCATGCGCATGCACTCGGCGCGACCGGCGAGCGCGTAGAGGTAGTCGGGCTTCATGCCCAGCGCCTGATCGTAGGCGGCCATGGCCTCGCGGTACTGCTCGTTCTTGCGGTAGGCCTCGCCGATGTTCGTCGCGGCCTGGTAATGCCGCGGCTCGATCTCCAGGCAGGTGCGGTAGGCGGCGATCGCGCGACGGTACTGGCGGTCGTCCTCGTAGGCCATGCCCAGTCGCAGCGCGGCCTCGTCGCAGGTCGGGTCGAGCTCCAGCGCGCGGCGGAACGCGTCCACCGCGGAGCGGAAGTTCAGCTCTTTGTGGTAGCTGCGGCCGCGGTCCACCAGATCCATCGCCTCGTAGCGGGCCAGGCCCGGATCGGGCTCGCCCCAGGTGCCCGCGCGCGGCGGCTGCGGTTCGCGCGAGATGTCCTCGTAGGGGAGCGCGGAGATGCCACGCAGGCCGCTGTGGCACTGGGCGATGCCCTTCACCACGAACTGGCTGGTGCTGTCGCGCTCACGGGCGCGGGCCCAGACCTGGCGCGCCTCGGTGAAGCGCTTCTGGCCGTTGAGCGCCGCCGCGAGTCCGCAGAGCGCGACGACATCTTCGGGCGCGGAGGTCAGCGCGGCCTCGAATTCCTTGGTCGCCTCGGCAAACTGGCCGAGCATGCGCAGCACCTCACCGCGTCCGATCCGCGCCGGCAGGTGGGCTGCGTCGAGCTTGAGGGCGCGGTCGTATGCGGCGATGGACGACGCGAGCGAGCCCTGCGCGCGCAGCAGGTCGGCCACGCGGGTGGCGGACTCCAGGTCTGTCGCGTCGAGCTCCAGGGCCTTGGTGAAGGCCTCGAGCGCGGCGGTCGGCTCGTCCATGCGCGCTTGGGTCAGGCCCAGCTGACGCCAGGGCTCGGCCCAGTCCGGTCGGATCTCGGTCGCGTTGCGAAACGCCGCGGCGGCCTCACGGAGGCGACCGCGCTGCAGCATCGAGCGGCCCAGATCGTGGTGGATGCGGGCGACGCCCTTCTCCGTGGACGACGCCGGGGCAGCGGCCTCGGCAGGCGCGCGCTTGACGACCTCGGCGTGATCCGGGGCGACCTCGGCCAAGCGCCGCCACGCGGCGCGGGCCTCGACCTCACGGCCCAGCATGCCGAACGCGTGCGCGCGAGACACCAGCGCGTCCGTGCGCCATGGGTCAAGCGCGAGCGACGCCTCCAGCACGGGCAGGGCGGCGGCGGCGTCGCCCAGCTTGAGAAGGCCGTGGCCTACGGTGGCGAGGACCGTGGCGTCTTCGGGCGCGGCGCGGCGCGCCGAGTCAAACGTGGCGCGCGCCTCGGTCATGCCGACCAGCGCCATGGCTTCCGCCAGCTGCACGAGCTGACGCGGGCTCATGCCCAGGCCGAGCGCGTGTCCGATCGCCTCGCGGGCGCCGACGTCATCGCCGAGCGCGCTCCGAACCTTGGCGAGCGTGATCATCACCGTCGAGCTGACGTCCTTGCGCTCCGACAGCGGCGCCAGGGCCGCGATGGCCTCCTCGTGCCGACCGTCCAAGAACAGCGCGTTGCCCCACTCGGCCAGTCGGCACTCCGGCGTATCGGCGGGGTGATCGTCGAAGGTGGAGGGCGGCGCGCCGCGGATCTCGACGCGGCGGCGGGCCTCGGCGTTCTTCGGGGAGGCGGACAGCACAAGCCGCCACGCCTCTTCGGCCTCGGCCGGGCGACCGAGCAGGTCGAGCGCCGTGGCGCGGCCGATCAGACCCTGAAGGTGGTCGGACTCGTCCTCGAGGACGATGTCGAACGCGGCCATGGCGGCCGACGCCGACCCGAGGATGAGCAGCGCCTGACCCTCGCCCAGGTAGGCGGAGACGCGCTGCTCGGGGTCGTCGTGCGCGACCTGGAAGGAGGGGGCCGCCTCAGCGGCGCAGCGCGCGGCGAGCAGGGCCTGACCCAGGCGGACGTGGATGACCGGGTCCTTGCTCACGCGGGCTACGCCGCGGAGCACGTCGATGCCGCGCGTGGGGAGGCCGCGGGTGTTCCAGATCTCCTGGATCCGCAGCGCGGCATCCACATTCGCGGGATCGGCCGTCAGCGCCGCTTCAAACTGGGTGAGAGCCGCGTCAACGTCGCCGGCCTCCAGCGCGCGTGCGCCTTCGGCGAGCCAATTGCGAACCTTGCGTGCATCGCTCATCGGGGTGTGCCGTCCATGCGAAGCCGGGCCGAGCTGAGGCGGGCTTCGTCGTGCGAGAGAAGATCGGGCAAAACACCCTCGGAATTGAGAGCAATCGTCACACTCTTCCTCGCGGTACGCACGTTCGTGCTTCGCCTTACCTCATCATACGTCGAGATCGGCCACCGAGGCAGCCCGCTCGACGATGAAGCGGTACCGGGCGCTGACCTCTTCACCCAGCAGCTCCCGGATGGTGAGGTCGGCGCTGGCCGCATCGTCCGAATTAACCTGGAGCAAACGACGTCGTGCGGGGTCCAGCGTCGTTTCGAAGAGCGTCTGCGGGGGCATCTCGCCGAGACCCTTGAATCGGGTGATCTCGGGCTTTCCGCGCCGGGCTTCGGTCGCCAGGATCCGGTCCCGGTCGGCCTCGTCCAGCGCCCACCAGGTCTCCTTGCCGACGGCGATCTTGAACAGCGGCGGCTGGGCCAGGTAGACGTACCCGCCCTCGATGAGCTTGGGCATGTGGCGGTACATGAAGGTCAGCATCAGCGTGGCGATGTGGTGGCCGTCGGTGTCGGCGTCCATCAGCAGGATGATGCGGCCGTAGCGCAGACGCTCAGGCTTGAAGTCCTGGCCCAGGCCGGTCCCGATCGCCTGCACGACGTTCTGCAGCTCCTTGTTGGCGAGCACGGCCTCCAGGTTGGCCTTCTCGGCGTTGAGCACCTTGCCGCGGATGGGCAGGATGGCCTGGGTGCGACGATCGCGGCCCTGCTTGGCGGATCCACCGGCCGAGTCACCCTCGACGATGAACAGCTCGGAGATGGCCGGATCCGACGAGGAGCAGTCGGCGAGCTTGCCGGGCAGCGCCAGACGTCCGCTGACGGGGGAGGCGCGACGCACGGCGTTCGCAGCCTTGCGGGAGGCCTCGCGGGCCTTGGCGGCCTGCACGCTTCGGGCGACCAGCAGCTCGCCCTGGCTCTTGTTGGCGTGCAGCCACTGCTCGAGCATGGTGCGGACCGCGCCGTCGATCGCGCCGCGCATCTCCGGGTTGTTGAGCTTGTCCTTGGTCTGGCCCTGGAACTGCGGCTCCTCCACCAGGACCGAGATGACGACGACCAAGCCCTCGCGGATGTCATCGGAGGTGATGGTCAGGCCACGCGGGGAGAGACCATGGGTGTCGATGAACGCGCGCACGGCCTTCACGACGCCGTCGCGCAGGCCCTGGACGTGGGTGCCGCCCTCCTTGGTGGGGATGCCGTTGACGTAGGCCATGACGCGCTCGCGGGGGAGCTCCGTCCAGCACAGCGCCAGGTTCACCTTCCACTTGCCCTCTTCCTTCTCGGCGACGAACGTGCCCTCGTGGATCGGGGCCAGCTCCATGCGGGTGAGCTGTGACGTCAGGTAGTCGGCCACGCCGCCCGAGTGCTCGAGCTCCAGCGTCTGGTCGCGCACCTCGTCCTTGAAGACGATCCGCAGTCCGGGGTTGAGGAAGGTCTTGATCTCGAGCTGCTCGCGGACGCGCTCGGGGTCGAACTCGATGACCTCGAAGATCTCGGGGTCCGGGTCGAACGTGACCGTGGTGCCCGTGCCGCGCGCCGGGCCAACCTTCTTCACGGTGTCCAGCGGACGACCGCGGTGGAAGGTCTGGATCCACTCCGCGTTGTCGCGCTTGACGCGCACCTCAAGCCGGGTGGAGAGCGCGTTGACCACGCTGGCGCCCACGCCGTGCAGGCCGCCCGACGCCTTGTACGCGCCGTCGCCGAACTTGCCGCCGGCGTGCAGCTCCGTGAAGATGATCTCGAGCGCGGAGCGCTTGTACTTGGGGTGGATGCCCACCGGGATGCCGCGGCCGTTGTCGCTGACGGTGCAGGAGCGGCCCGACTCATGGAGCGTGACCGTGATGCGCGTGGCGTGGCCGTTCATCGCCTCGTCCACCGAGTTGTCGACGATCTCCCACAGCAGGTGGTGGAGCCCGTCCTCACCGGTGCCGCCGATGTACATGCCGGGGCGCTTGCGGACCGCCTCCAGGCCCTCCAGGATGGAGATGGAGCCAGCGTCGTACGTAGAGCCGGTCATTCGTCACCTCCCTCGTCGGCGTCGACGCTTGTGTCGACGGCCTTGGGCTCGCCCGCGCGGATCCACGGGCCGCGCTTCCACGCGGTGACGGATCCCCGCTTGAGCACCTGGCGGCCCTTGCCGGCGCGCGCGCCCATCCCGGCCTCGCGCACCGACACGACGATGTCGCGGTTGGTGGACAAGGTGACGGAGGGGCCGGAGTCGTCGTTCATCACCAGCTCGAACGCCACGACCACGTCGTCGCCGTCGAGCTTGATGCCCGTGGTGCCCTTGCCTGCGGCCTGGAGCATCGGGGCCTCGCGCACGGGGAAGACCAGCAGGTGCGTGTTCTGCGAGGCGATCGCCGCGAGCTCACCGCCGCGGCTCGGCCACGCGCAGAACACCTCGTCGCCGTCGTCCAAGCGAGCGAACCGGCGGCCGTTGCGGTTGGACGGCTCGGCGAACGAGGCGAGGCCGAAGCGCTGGATACGACCCTGCTTGGTGACCGACACCATGTGCGGTGGCTTGGGATCGTCGTCCGCGGGCTTGGGATCGAGCGGCAGATCCTTAAAGCAGATCGTGTCGTGGGCGATGGCGCCGATGATGCGTGCGCCGTCCGGAAGCGCGAACCAGCTGGAGAGCGGCTTGCCATGGCCGGTGGTGGCGGGGACGTCGATCACCTTCATGGTGTAGGCGGCGCCGTCGTTGCCAAACAGCGTGAGCGTGGTGGCCGTGTCCGTGCGGATCAGCCAGCCCAGCTCGTCGCCATCACGCATGCGGAGCTTGTCCACCGTGGTGAAGCTCGACTGGCGCTTGACCCAGCCGTCGCGCGTGACGACGAGGACCGCGTCTTCGCGGACGACGTAGGCGTCCTCGTCGTACACGACGGCCTTCTCGGCGGCGCCGATGGTGGTCCGGCGCGGGTGGGCGTACAGGCCCTTGAGCTCCAGCAGTTCGCTGCGGACTCGCCTTCCGAGCAGGGTTGGGCTGCCGAGGATCTTGCGGATCTCGGCCGCCTCGCCGCGCTTCTCCTCCAGCTCGTCGAGCACGAGCTTGATCTCCAGGCGCGCGATCTTGTACAGCTTCAGCTCGAGGATCGCCTCGGTCTGGAGCTCGGACAGTCCGAAGCGCTCGATGAGCTTGCGGGCCGCGTCCTTCTTGCCCTCCGACGCGCGGATGATGCGGATCACCTCGTCGATGTCGGCGAAGATGATCGCGAAGCCTTCGAGGATGTGGATCCGCGCTTCCAGCTGCGCGAGGTCGAACGCGAAGCGACGGCGCACGGTCTCGTGCCGGAACTTCAGCCAGTGATCCAGGCAGCTCTTGAGATCAAGGCGCTCTGGCACGCAGATGCCGCTGCCTTCACGCGGCACGAGCACGTTCATGTTGACCGGGAAGGTCGTCTCCAGGCCCGTGCGCTTGTACAGCCACGCGATCACGGCGTCGGCGGACGCACCGACCTTGAGATCCAGCACGATGCGGACGTCGTCCGTGGACTCGTCACGCACGTCGACGACGAGCGGGAGTTTGTTCTCGCCGACGTCGGAGCCGATGCGCTCCACCAGCTTGGCCTTGTTGGTGCCGTACGGGATTGACGCGATGACGACCCGCTGTTTGCGACCCTCGGACTCCACGACGCACTCGCCGCGCAGCCGGATGGATCCGTGGCCTTCGGAGTAGATCTGGATCAGGTTTGCGCGGTCGTTGAGGACGCGCCCGCCGGTGGGGAAGTCCGGTCCCTGCACGTACTGGAAAAGATCCGCGGTGGTGTGGGCGTGGCCGTCCAGGATCCCGACGCACGCGTCGATGATCTCGCCCAGGTTGTGCGAGGGGATACGGGTGGACAAGCCGACCGCGATGCCCTCTACACCATTCACCAGCAGCTGCGGGAACTGCGCCGGGAGCACGATCGGCTCCTCGTTCTGACCGTCGTAGCTGGGACGGTAGTCGACGGTGCGCTTGCCGAGCTCGCTCAAGAGCTCCTCGGCGATCGGCGTCAGGCGACACTCGGTGTAGCGCATGGCGGCCGGTGGATCGCCGTCCAGCGATCCGAAGTTGCCCTGACCATCGACCAGCGGTTTGAGCAGCGAGAAGGGCTGCGCCAAGCGGGCGAGCGCCTCATACAGGCTCACATCGCCGTGCGGATGGTACTTGCCCATCACGTCGCCCACGACCGCCGCGCACTTGCGGTAGCGACCGCCCGGGTGCAACGACATCTCGTGGAACATGGTGTACAGGATCCGACGCTGCACGGGCTTGAGGCCGTCGCGCACGTCGGGGAGAGCGCGGGCGGTGATGACCGACAACGCGTACGAGAGATAGCGCTCTCGCGCCGCTTCATGGAGCGGGACGGACGGCGTGGCCGCCATGGGCAGGGCTCCGGGCAGGGGGCCGACCCTGGGGAGGGGTCGGGCGGGGAGGCCAAGGCTAGCACGCGCGCCACCGGATGCACGCAAGACGCCGATCCAGGTCTCGAAATACGGCGAAACCTACTCTTTCGCTGTGCCGGGTCGGGGGGCGCGTTGGGCTTGGTGGCGCGTCGGGCGCTTCGGACTCGCCGCCGACGCTCTGCCGGGCGTTGCGGGGGGCGCGCGAGCGGCGTACCGGGCGCGCCTGATCCAGGAGTGTACCGTGTCCGCAAAGATCCCCGTGACCGTCCTCGGCGCCACCGGCATGGTGGGCCAGCGCCTGCTGACCCTGCTCAAGGACCACCCTTGGTTCGAGGTTGGCCTGTTGGCCGCGTCCGAGCGCTCGGCGGGCAAGACCTACGCCGAGGCCTGCGGCTGGCGCCTGGGCGGCGAAGCGCACCACGGCTTCGGCGCGCTGCCGGTGCTGGCCTGCGACGTCGACGCCCTCACCAAGGCCAACGGCGGCCCGGGCATCGCCATCTCCGCGTTGGACACCGGGGCCGCCCGCGCGATTGAGCGCCCCTTGGCGGCGGCGGGCTGGGTGGTGATCTCCAACGCGTCCGCGCACCGCATGGACGCGGACGTGCCGCTGATCATCCCGGAGGTCAACCATGACCACCTTGGCCTGGTGAGCTCGCAGCCGGGCCCTGGCGCGGTGATCACCAACCCCAACTGCACGTCCATGCCGGTCGTGATCGCGCTCAAGCCGCTGCTCGACGCGGCGGGCATCGAGGCGGTGACGGTGGCCAGCTACCAGGCCGTGTCTGGCGCCGGCTACCCCGGTGAGTCCGCCTGGGACATGATCGGCAACGTCCACCCGCACGGCGGCGACGAGGAGGTCAAGCTGGGCGAGGAGCCCCGCAAGATGCTCGGTCGCCTGGAGAACGGCCTGGTCGTCCCAGCCGACTTCGCGCTGAGCGCCCGCTGCGTGCGTGTCTCCGTGGCCGACGGTCACCTGGTCGCCATCCACGTGAAGACCAAGACGCCCATCTCGCCTAGCGACGCCCTCAAGGTGATGACGTCGTGGGACCCGGGCCTGAACCTGCCGAGCGCGCCGACGCCGATCCTCATCCACACGCCGGAGCGTGACCGCCCGTCGCCACGCTTCGACCTGGACCGCGGCCGCGGCATGGCCATCACCATCGGTCGCGTCGAGGCGTGCCCGGTCATGGGCCTCAAGCTGTTTGCGCTGTCGCACAACACCATCCGCGGCGCCGCGGGCGGCGCGCTGCTCGACGCCGAGCTGTGGGTTCGCTCGAAGGGCCTCCGCTAGGCTGCCGCCCCGTCCTCGGGCGACCGAGCGCCGATTTCCGCGCGCGCGGTCGTCGAGTCCGATACCCTCGGGCGCGGAGGCTGCATGCGGTGGTTCGGGTTGATCGTCGGGCTCGTCGCCGGGTGCCACGCGCAGACGGCGTGCGAGGCGGATCCAGCATCGTGCGAGACGAACTCGTCCGCGGCGTGGATCCAGTCCTTTGACTGGTCGTGGACCAGCTTCAACCATCGCCTGTCGGTGCTGCGCGTGGCGGCGACCGACGACGGCGTGTCCGCCGCGGTGGTGGGCGGGGCGTCGACCACCGGCCACGTGTTCGACGACGCCGGCACCTGCGTGAACGCCGACACCTGCTGGGAGCTGCCGACCTACGACTCGACGGTGATCTCGGCCACCCGCGCGAGCGCCGTGTCGGACACCGTGCTGTTGGCGCATGGCTCCGTGACGCTCGACACCACGTCAAACGGCGTGAGCCAGACGCTCACGGTGACCCTGCCGCGGACGGCGGTGGCCGGGGACCACGTCGCGGCCTGGATCGGCGGCCTGACCCTGGTCAGCGACCTGTCGCCGGACGGCGCGGGGGTGTCTTGCTACGATCCGCGCCACGGCTGGCTCCCCGCGCACCTGTCGCTCGGGCTGAGCGGGGCCGTGTTGGCGGGCGAGTCGGACGCGGTCGACGTCGAGGTGAGCGCCGCCTTCCTCGCGGGTGAGTCGCGCGAGGCCCAGCGCGTCTGCTACGACGCGCTCCGGACGGCCGGCACCTACAAGGTGACGCTGGATGTGGTGGTGGCCGTCGGCGATCTGTCGTCGACCGCTGTCGACGTGGCCCAGGGCGCGATCTGGTCGAGCGGCACGGACGCGCAGCCGGTGGGCGAGATCGGGTCCCTGGCTGCGACGCTGGATCCGAGCGCGATGATCGGTTGGACCTCGCTGGATCTGGAGTTCCACGAGACCGTGGAGGCGGGCCGCGGCGCCTACCTGCGCGGCCTGTCGTTGACCGCCGACGAGGCCAACGCCGAGGCCTACGGCTACGCCACCAACCGCTCGTTCACCGCGCTCTCGGGCTTTGACTACGCGTTCCAGGGGACGCTGGCCCAGGTGTCGGGCGACGCCGAGGTCACGCGCGCCAAGTTTGGCGCGGAGGCCATGCCGGCCGAGCTGGACCCGGTCACGTTCGAGCCGGTCTGGCACGACCTGGACGCCGCGCCCTGAGCGGGCACGGCGGCGCGCTCACTCGACCGTGATCAGCCCCGCCATCCCGAACTCGGCGTGCTCAAGGATGTGGCAGTGGAGCATCCACGTGCCGGGGTTGTCGAGCTGCGACACGATCGTGATCTGGGACTTGGGCATCATCGGGAAGGTGTCCTTCCACGCGGGCGCCTCCACCGGCTGTCCGTCGATCGCCACCACCTGAAAGCGGTTGCCGTGGATGTGGAACGGGTGGCGCATGATGCTCTGATTGTCGATCTCGAACGTGGTCAGCGCCTCGCCGGGCACGGTGACGGTGGGCACGTCGGGCCAGGACTTGCCGTCGATGGTGACGGTGCCGCCCATCATGTCCTCGTCGAGCACCCAGGTGTGCGCGGGCGCGCCGGCGGTCAGCGCGGGGGGCAGGTCGTAGGCCGGAGGGGTCCACGTGGCGCCGGTGCCGCCGTCGAGCACGGTGAAGCGCATGACGGCGTTCTCGCCGTCGCCGAGCGGGTCGGTCTCGGTCATGTGCGTGTCGCCGCCGCCCTCCTCGTGGAGGTGAACGCGGCGGTTCATCAGGACCAGCTCGGCTCCGACGTCCTCGGGCGCGGTGAACATCACGATCGCGCGCTCGCCGGGGGCCAGGACGACGCGATCCAAGGTCTGCGGCTCGGCCAGGAAGCCGTCGTCGGTGCCGACCAGCGTCATGGGCACGCCGTCGATGCCGACATCAAAGTGCCGCGCGTTCGCTGCGTTCACCAGGCGCAGCACCACCACGTCGCCTGCCTTGATCCCGACGTTGCGATCCTCGCGGCCGTTGGCCAGCAGGATGTTGCCCAGGCGGCCCATGATCTTGTCCATCTCGGTGCCGGGCGGCAGGATCTGCCCGGTGGCGCGGCTGGTGAGCACGTCGTCGAGCACGATCGGCTGCTCGCACGCGGGGCGGACCTCACCCGGCGCGCGGGCGACGATGCTGCCGTACAGGCCCTTCTCCAGGGTCGTCGCGGTGTCCATGTGCGGGTGGTACCAGTAGAAGCCCACGTCGCGGATGGGGAACTCGTAGACGAAGGTCTCGCCGGGCTGGATCGGGTGATCCATCTGCGTGATGCCGTCCATGGCTTCGGGCACGCGCAGGCCGTGCCAGTGAATGGTCGTCGGCATGTCCAGGTCATTGTGGAAGCGCACACGCAGCGTCTGGCCGACGGTGACCTCAATGCGCGGGCCGGGCACCGTGCCGCCGATGCCCAGGCCGTCGATCGGCGTGCCGTTGCCCGGATCCCACTCGACCATATCCGCGGAGAACTCCACCTCGACCACGTCCGGCGAGGGGTCGAGGTCGGGCGCGGCCTCCCACGCGCAGGCCTCCGGCGCGCCGCTGGACGTGGTGTCGTCGGTGTTGGTTGCGTCTGGGCCGGAGCCCGGCGCGCACGCGGTCAGCAGGGCGAGCAGCGGCAGGGGGCGCATGGAGTCTCCGGGGAGGCAGGGCTGCGCACGGGCCATGCCATGCAGGCTCGCGCTGGGCGGGGCATCTGCGTCAGGGGTACCCGATCCACCGTGCGCGCGATGTCTTGTTTCGCGCGGACCGAGTGGGGCCCTGTGCGTCGAACGTCCGACGCGAGCCAAATCCGGAAGACGATTCGAACTCTAGCGGCGGCCCCAGCCGTAGCGAACGATCGTGGGCGTGAGGCGGGCGTGCGCCGCGATCTGCTTGGCGGTGGCGCCCTCAGGCACAACCTGGGTCACGATGAAGACGCTGCGCGTGGTCGGCGCCTCCTTCACCTTGGTGCGTAGCACCAGCCGGCTCACCGCCGCGCTGGGGTTCTCCGCTTCGATGGTGCCGTATGGGACCGAGGGGCCGAGCTCGTCCGTCGTGGTGAGGCGATCTACCTTGTAGTTCGGCATCGGCGTTCCTTGGCGTGCGGAGTCGTGGGACGCGCTCCGAAGGGCTCTAGACCAAGGGCGCGTGCGGCAAGTATCGCGTTCACGTCGCTTGGGGCGAACACGATCGTGCGCGGGGCGTTCACGCGCGGGCGCGGGTCACCCGACGGTCACCGGGCGCAAGGTCACAGTGAACACCGTACCCCCCAGCGAGGACGTGTCGATCGTGACGATCCCGTGGTGGGCGTCGGCGCAGCCGCGGACGGACAGCAGGCCCAGCCCCGTGCCTTGCTCCTTGCTCGTGAAGAACGGATCGAAGATGCGGTCGCGGAGCGCGGCGGGAATACCAGGGCCGTCGTCCGCGACGGAGAGCGTGACCCCCTCTGGGGTGACGCGGACGGCCACTTCAACGCGGCCAGACGGCGCCTCCGCGGCGTTGAGCAGGAGGTTGCTCAGCAGCTCGTCGACGAGAACGGGGTACACGCGCAGCGGCGCCGGACCAGAGGTCACCTGCACGACCTCGCAAGCCTGGACGTGGTCATGCTTGCGCATCCGGGCGATCACCCGGCCGACCTCCTCGGACAGGTCCACCTCGCGGGCCTCCTGCGCGCGGGCCTGGCTGCCCAGGTCACGCAGGCGGCGCATCATGTCGACCAGGCGGTCCAGCGCGGCGTTGAGGTCGTCGGCGACGGCCCGCACCTCGGGCTCGGGCCGGTTGAGCAGCTCACCGGCGGCCACCTTGGCGACGGTCAGCATGTTGTTTCCGTCGTGCGCCACCGCCGAGGCGAGCGCGCCGGCGAGCGCCCGACGGTCGAGCAGGTGGTAGGTCTCCTCTTGCTTCGCGACGCGCAGGCTTGCGGCGGCGATGCGCGCGAACAGCGCATGAGAGAACCCGTACAGGGCCAAAGCCGTGACCAAGATGAACGCCCAGCCCTTCCACGTCTGGATCCGATCGAGCTCGTCCAGTGAGGACGCGAAGTTAGCGACCAGCATGTCGGAGAACGCGATGTAGAGGATGCCGAGCACTAGGTACCCGCCCGAGATCGCCAGCGCGTAGCGATCGGGCAGCATGCGTAGACTTCGCTTTGTGGTCTCGGACAACTTCTCCCCCCAGAGTCGCGCCGTAACATGCCGGTTGCACGGGACGTGCCGGTGGTTCGCGCGGTGTGGGTCGCGCGCGGACCGTTGATGATATGATCGGGCGCGGTGAGGTCCTCATGGGGCTGCGAGTCTGGTGCTTGTTCGCCTTGAGTCTGTGCGCCTGCGACCCGTCGCGTGGACGGATCGGCGTCACCGGGGCGGACGCGGACACCGACCTGGCGACCGAGGACGCCGACTTCGACGGCTACACCATCGCCGACGGCGACTGCGACGACCAGGAACGCAACATCAACCCGGGCGCCACCGAGCGCTGGTACGACGGCGTGGACGGCAACTGCGACGGCGCGGACGACAACGACGCGGACGCCGACGGCTACGACGCGGCGGGCCACGGCGGCGACGACTGCGACGACACCAACGGCGACATCCACCCGGGCGGCACGGAGCTGCCCAACGGCCTGGACGACGACTGCAGCGGCCTTCCGGACGACACGCCGAGCGCGCAGCCGGACAACGACGCCGACGGGTACTCAGCGTACGCGGGGGACTGTGATGACGCCAACCCCGACGTGAACCCGGGCGCCACCGAGGTCCCGTACGACGGCCTCGACGCGAACTGCGACGGCGTGAGCGACAACGACGCGGACGGCGACGGGCACGACTCGGTCGACCAGGGCGGCGACGACTGCTTGGACACGGACCCGACCATCTTTCCCGGCGCCACGGAGACCTGGTACGACGGCGTCGACCAGAACTGTGACCTGGCGCCCGACTGGGACGCGGACGGCGACGGCTGGCGATCGGCCGCGTACGGCGGGACCGACTGCGACGACGCGCGCCTCGACACGCACCCGCACGCCAACGAGGTCTGGTACGACGGCGTCGATCAGGCCTGTGACGGCGGCGACGACAACGACGCGGACGGCGACGGCCACGCCAGCGACGCCCACGGCGGCGACGACTGCGATGACGGGGACGCGGGCCTCCACCCGGACCAGTGGGACTTCCCGGACCCGTTCATCGACAACAACTGCAACGGGGATCCGTGGTCCTGACCGCGCGGCCGCGCGCACGCCTTGGGGGCGGCGCGCGTCGATGCGGGGCGGCTAGCGCGCGCAGAGCGCCTCAAGCTCGGCGACGCTCTTGGGTGCTGAGGCGGTGAGCACCTCGTTCCCGGTCGCGGTGACCAGCACATCGTCCTCGATGCGAATGCCGATCCCGCGGTACTCGGTCGGCACGTCGTCGGCGTCCGGCGGGATGTACAGGCCGGGCTCGATCGTCAGCACCATGCCGGGCGCGAGCACGCGGCTGGAGCCGTCGCGCGCGTAGGAGCCCACGTCGTGCACGTCGAGGCCCAGCCAGTGGCTGGTGCCGTGCATGTAGAAGCGCTTGAAGGCGTCGGTGCGGATCAGCTCGTCCACCTCGCCGGTCAGCAGCCCCAAGCCCACGAGCGACTCGGTCAGGCTGCGGACCACGCCGTCGTGGATGCTCCAGAAGGTCGCGCCGGGCTTCACGGCGGCGATCGCCTCCAGCTGCGACTTCAAGACCGCCTCGTACAGCGCCTTCTGCGCGGCGGAGAAGCGGCCGTTCGCGGGCCAGGTGCGGGTGATGTCGGCCGTGTAGTAGGCGACCTCGCCGCCCGCGTCGATCAGCACGAGCTCGCCGTCCTGCACGGTGTCGTCGTTCGTGACGTAGTGGAGGATGCAGGCGTTGTCACCCGCGGCGACGATGCTCGGGTAGCCAGCGCCCGTGCCGCCCGCGATGCGGAAGGTGTGCTCGATCGCGGCCTCGATCTCGAACTCGCGCACGCCGGGGCGACCGGAGCGCATGGCGATCACGTGGGCCTCGGCGCTGATGCGCGCGGCCTCACGCAAGAGCACCAGCTCGTCCTCGGTCTTGTGCAGGCGCAGGTCGTGCAGCAGGCGGGTCGGGCGGTGGAAGGTCTCGGGCACGTCCAGGCCGTTGCGGCGCGCGGCCTTGGCGGCCTTGGCCATGCAGCGCAGCAAGAGCGTGTCCTGCTCGGACGACGCGCCGAACGCGTAGTGCAGCACCTTCACGCCCTGGAGCAGCCGAACCAGCTCGCCCTCGAGGTCCTCGTACGCAAACGCGGCGTCGGCGCCGAAGCGCGCCTTGGCGCCCTCGGGGCCCGCGCGACGGCCGACCCAGGTCTCCATCTCGGGGTCACGCGGCTGCACGAACATGGTGACCGGCGCCTCGCCGGGGCGGACCCACACGGCGACCTCAGGATCGGGCCAGCCGGTGAGCCACCAGATGTCGCTGTCGGGCCGGTACTTGAAGTCGGTGTCGCCGTTGCGGCGGTGCGACGGCGCGCCGAAGATCAGCACGGCCTCGTCGGGCGCGAGGCGGGCGATGAGGGCCGCGCGGTGGGCGGCGAAGTCCGGCACAGGCAACATCGTGTCTCCAAAGAGGCGACGTTAACCTGAATGGGTCAGGGTCTGCTTGACCCCACGCGCTCGCACGCTTTAGTCGTCGAGGGTGGCAGGAGAGTGCATGTCGGTCTCGATCAGCGTGGAGCCGGGCCCGAGCCTGGACGCGCGCCCCGCGGTGCGGATGGTGCGGGCCGAGCGCGGGGACGACAGCCTGGTCGACGTGGTGATCGACATCGATCTCAAGTCCTTCATCGAACCGACCTTCTCGCGGCACACGGCGACGGCGCTGCTGGCGCACGGCGAGACCTTCCTGCTCAAGTCCGGCGAGCAGATTGTCGGCACCTGCCTGGCGATGCGCGCGTGGGAGCCGCCGGGCGGCGTCCACCTGGTGTCGATGGCGATCTTGCCGGGCTCACGCGGCCGCGGCCTGGGCCAGCGCTTCATCGGCTGGGTGCTGGCGGCGCTGGCTGAGGACGGCGTCGGCTCGGCGAGCCTGGTCGTGGGCTCGGAGAACGTCCGCGCGCTGCGCGTCTACAAGGACGTGGGGTTTGAGGTCACGCGCGAGGGCCCGGTGGACCGGGCCACCGGGGAGCGTCAGCTCTACCTGAGCGTCGACCTGGCGCACGCGCACCCGCACCTCCGACCCAACCGCTAGGGCCAGAGGGGGCGGCGCGGATCAGGGCTGCGTGTCGACCGTGAACGCGTCGGTCAGGAAGACCGCGGTGTTGTCGTCGAACTCGACGAGCACGTCCTGCGGGCCCGCGGGCGCGTTGTCCGGCACGTCGATCGTCAACAGGACCTCGGCGGCGCTGCGGTGCGACAGGGCGAGCGAGGTGACGCCGCCGGTGCCGTAGAAGGACACCGACGCGACGTGCGCCATGTCCGGCGAGCCGTCGCCGAGCAGGGAGACGATGCTGGTGGTGCCGGGTGCGGCGTGGTCGGGCGCGAACACAAACGCGGCGGCGACGTCGGTGTCCGAGACGTCCGTGTCCGCGACGTCGGTGTCGACGATGTCCGTGTCGGCCACGTCGGTGTCGCGGCCGTTGTCGGTGTCGTAGGGGACGTCGGTGTCGTCAGGGTGGGGCTGGTCGGGGCGGCCCGTGTCGTCCTGGCCCTCGTCGCCCGAGAAGGAGTGGTCGTGCTTGCTGTAGAAGATGCAGCCCGGCAATCCGGACAGCAGGAAGGCCGTAAGGGCCAGCTTTGAGTGCATGGGGTCTCCTCCAGGTGTGCTCGTGCCGCGCGATCAACGCACGAACCCGTCGACGTATTCGACCATGCCCCACGAAAAGACGTTTGGCGAGGGCGAATTTGCCGGGGTGCGGAGGCGCCTGCGCGCGTGTACGCTGTGGGTAGCGCCTCCCGACACGTCCCGGAGGCGGGAGAGGCCATGAACTTCAAGCCCGAGAAGGCCTACAAGAACCTCACGTTCCTGAATTCGCCGCCCGCGCGCACCATCCGCATCCTGTCTGAGTACGAGGAGCCGAGGCAGCGCTTCTTGCAGCACGGCGTGCGCGACACGATCGTCGTGTTCGGATCCGCGCGAGCGCGCCCGCTCGATCAGACCCTGCCGGCGTTGGAGTCCGCGCAGTCGGCGCTCGCGCTGAACCCGGACGACGCGCTGCTGCAAAAGACGGTGCAGGACGGCGAGCGCGCAGTGCGCCTGTCGCACTTCTACGAGCAAGCCCGCGAGCTGTCGCGGCGGCTGACGGAGTGGAGCTTGTACCGCGAGGGCCTGCGTCGCTACACGATCTGCACCGGCGGCGGCCCCGGCATGATGGAGGCCGCCAACCGCGGCGCGTCCGAGGTGGAGAACGGCCGCAGCATCGGGCTGGGCATCAGCCTGCCGTTCGAGCCCGGCGTCAACGTCTACACCACCAAGGAGCTGGCGTTCGAGTTCCATTACTTCTTCACGCGCAAGCTGTGGTTCGTCTACCTGATGCGCGCGTGCATCCTGTTCCCGGGCGGGTTCGGCACGTTTGACGAGCTGTTCGAGCTGCTGACGCTGCTTCAGACCGGCAAGGTGAAGCGGCGAGTGCCGATCGTGCTGTTCGGCACCGAGTACTGGAGCCGCGTCGTCAACTTCGAGGCGATGGCCGAGTACGGCACCGTGTCCTTGGCGGACCTGTCGATGGTGTTCCGGACCGACAGCGTGGACGACGCGTTCCGCTACATCATCGGCGAGCTGGACCGCATCGAAGCCCGACCGCTGCCATAGCGCGCGGCCCGCTCAACCGGAGCGACGCCTCGTTCGACCGGCGGCGCGCGTCACCGACCGCGTACGCCGTCGGCCGAGAAAGCGAAAAACCCCAGCCGGCGAACCGACTGGGGTTTCTTTTAGTGGAGCGGGCGAAGGGATTTGAACCCTCGACCCTCAGCATGGCAAGCTGATGCTCTACCACTGAGCTACGCCCGCAGAGCGCCAGCCGTCTATCGAGTCTTGGTGCCGCCGTCAAAGGCTCCGCGACACGCGGGCGCGAAGTAGTGCGCGAAAAGGCGTCGCGGTGGGGCGGTCTGCGCGGATGAACGGCGGGGGAAAGAAAAAACCCCAGCCGGCGAACCGACTGGGGTTTCTTTTAGTGGAGCGGGCGAAGGGATTTGAACCCTCGACCCTCAGCATGGCAAGCTGATGCTCTACCACTGAGCTACGCCCGCAGAGCGCCCGCCTTTTATCGGGGTCCGCGGCCGCCGTCAAGGATGAGCGCGGCGTGCAATTCGTTCGATGAGCGGTCTGCTCGGTTGATCCGAAATTTCGAGCGCGGAAGAAGTTTCGCGGGCCAGCTGCAGGCCCAACGCCACGCGCGCGTCGGCCCAGGTCTTGGGGGAGGCGTCGCCGGTCATCGCGCCGAGCTGCGTCCACGCGGCCTCCTCGGCGGTGCGGCGGGCGAGCAGGCTGGCGGGCGGCTCGAACGCGCCCGTGCCGAGCAGCGCGTCGACCAGATCGACGAGCGACGGGTTGAAGCGCACGGTCTCGTGACCGGCCTCCATGCCGTCGATCGCGTCCTTGAGCGCGATGAC
>CANJMY010000013.1 GCA_947475315.1 Pseudomonadota bacterium
AGCTCTCCTACATCCAGACCATCCTGACCAGCGGTCGCAACCTGCGCGCGCTGATCGACGAGATCCTCGACTTCTCCAGCGGCGAGGCCGGCGAGCTGGTGCTGGTCGACGAGATGTTCGACGTGAACGCCGCGATCGACGAGCTGCAGATGCTGTTCCGCATGCAGGCGGTCGCCAAGAACCTGACGCTGACCTTCAAGATTGAGACCGGCGTGCCGGACAAGTGTCTGGTGGACGGGCGCCGCATCCGGCAGGTGCTGGTCAACCTCATCGGCAACGCGCTCAAGTTCACTGAGAAGGGCAACGTGAACGTGACGGTGCGCGCCGCCACCGGCCTCGACCGCCTCGCGCTGCGGTTCGAGGTGGTGGACACCGGCATCGGCATCGCGCCGGACGTGCTGCCGCGCCTGTTCGAGCCGTTCCATCAGGCCGACCCGGGCATCAGCCGTCGCTACGGCGGCACGGGCCTTGGGCTCGCGATCTCCAAGGCGATCGCCAAGCGTCTGGGCGGCTCGATCCGCGCGGTCAGCCAGGTGGGCAAGGGCTCGTCGTTCACGTTCGACGCGCCGGTCCGGCCCGCGCCGATCGAGGTGGTGCCCGAGCGTCAGGCGGCGAAGGAGGCGATCCCCACCGACAAGCGCCACCAGGTGCTGATGGCCGAGGACAACGAGGTCAACGTCATGGTGACCGCGGCCATGCTGCGCCGCCTGAACTGCGACGTGGACATCGCCCGCAACGGCGCCGAGGCCGCCGAACGCGCCCGCCAGCGCCCGTACGAGATCATCTTCATGGACGTCATGATGCCCGACGTGGACGGCCTGGAGGCCACGCGTCGCATCCGCGCGATGCGCCCCGCCAAGCGCCCCTACATCGTGGCGCTGACCGCGGGTGTCATGCCCACCGACCGCGAGCGCTGCGTCGCCGCCGGCATGGACGACTTTGTGCCCAAGCCCGTGCAGCTCGAAGAGATCCGCTCGGCGATCGACCGCGCGCACCGCGCCGCCCGGCTCCGCTCGCAGCCCTGATCGCCGCGACGGGATCGACGACGCGCGGCTCGCGCGGTACGCGACGGGACCTCCCGGAGGCCCCATGAGCGCCCGTCCCCTGTTGATGATCCCCGGCCCCATCGAGATCTCCGACGCCGTCGCCAACGCCGTCGCCGAGCGCCCGCGCGCCCACACCGCGCCCGACTTCGTCGCCGCCTACGGCCGCGCGCTGGACGGCATGGCGCAGATCTGGCGCGCCCCCGAGGGCGCCGTCCCGTTCGCCGTCCCGGGATCGGGCACGATCGCCATGGAGACCGCCGCGTCCAACCTGATCGACCCGGGCGACGCCGTGGTGGTCGCCAGCACAGGCTATTTCGGCGACCGCATGGCCGAGATGCTGCGCCGCCGCGGCGCGACCGTGACCATGGTCCAGGCCCCCACCGTGGGCGACGTGCCCGACGCGGCCGCAGTGCGCGAGGCGCTCGCCGCCACCGGCGCGAAGGCGCTGTTCGCCACCCATGTGGACACCTCGACCGGCGTTCGGATTGACCCGGTGCCGCTGGCCGCCGCCGCGCGTGACGCCGGCGCGCTGAGCGTGTTCGACGGCGTGTGCGCCACTGCGGGCGAGGCCTTCGACATGGCCGCCTTGGGCGCCGACGTGTACCTGACGGCCTCGCAGAAGGCGATCGGCCTGCCGCCGGGCATGGCGCTGTGGGTGGCGTCCGCGCGCGCCCTCGCCACGCGCGCCGCGCTCAAGAGCCCGCCGCCCATGTCGATCGACTGGCAGCCCTGGCAGCCCGTGATGGAGGCCTACCGCGCTGGGAAGCCGTCCTACTTCTCCACGCCGGCCACCACGCTGGGCTGGGCGCTGGCCGTGGGCACGGCGGAGATCTTGGCGGGCGACGCCGACCCGGCCAAGGCGATGGAGCTCCGCTGGGCCGCGCACCGCAGCACGGCGCTGGGCTTTCGCGCGGCGTGGTCCGCGATGGGCCTCAAGCTGCTCCCCGTCCGCGACGAGGTCACCGCGCACACGCTGTCGGCGCTGTGGCTGCCGGACGGCGTCGACGCCCCACGCCTGCTGCCTGAGGTCCGCAACCGCGGCGCGATCATCGCGGGCGGCCTGCACCCGGCCGTGCGCGAGCGCACCTTCCGCGTGGGCCACATGGGCGTGGTCACCGGCCGACCGGACGCGCTGCGCCTGACGGTGTCGGCGGTGGCGGGCGGCCTTGCGGCCTGCGGCGTGTCGGTGGACGAGGCCGCGGCGCTCAGCGCGTTTGACGCGGCGTTTCAGAGCGCCTGAGCGCGGATCAGGCCTGACGGCGACGCGCGGCGAGCAGGCCCGCCGCGACCACGAGGCCCGCGACCGCGGGGCTGAGCGCGTCGGCGTTGCAGGCGCAGCCGCCCTTCTCGCCAGACAGCGCGGCCGCGCCCAGGCCACCAGACGGGTAGGTGTCCGAGTCGGACCCGACGTCGGTGTCGGTGGACGCGTCCGTGTCCGAGTCCGTGTCCGCCGCCAGGGCGAACGACGGGACGATCAACGCCAGCACAAGCCACACCGCGCGCATGTCTCCTCCGAGGCGAACTCCCTAGCCTCGCAGGCGACGATCGGCCCCTGTGATCAGGGCCGACGCTGGCAGGCGCCGCCGTCGGGCAGCGCGGCCGCGGCCGGCGTGGGAATCCAGGCGACCGCGACCCGGTCGACGTTGAGCGCGCGCGGCCACCACTGGACCGTGTCGCCGTTCTCCCGAAGCTCGGCGACCACCGAGGGCACGCCGCCGTCGTCGGCCATCACGCGCAAGACGCCGCGCTCAAGCACCGCCGCACGGACCGTCGTGCGCGTCTCGCCCCAGATCAGAAAGCCACCGTCGCCGTCGAAGCCGATCTGGACGCTGTCGCCGGACGTGCAGCGTACGCGGCCGGACTCGCGATCCTCAACCGGCGCCCAGGAGGGCTCGACGCGTGCCAGGGTGATGGGGCCCTCGTCCCAGGCGGCGCGCTCGGCGGCGGTGAGCGGGCGCGTGACCACGGCGGAGCTGCCGTCGCGCACCACGCCAAGCACGCCCTCGCCGTCCCACTGGACGCGCGCCGGGTAGCGCAGGTTGGGCCAGGGCAGGACCAGCGTCGCCTCGTTCTTCTGCAACGTCAGGCGGTACAAGCCCGGGTGTGCGCCCGCGTCGGTGAACAGCAGGGTGCCGGGGTCGTCGAACGCAACGTCGACCGGCGCGCGGTCGGAGGCGGCGTCGTAGACGATGACGCGGTCGTCCTCAGCGCGCGAGCTCCACCACACCACGGCGCCCTTGTCGGCGGTGGCGTGCACCGAGCCGTCGGGAGTGGACGCGACGGCGTCCGGCGGCGGCACAGGCCTGAGGAGCGGGCGGGTGAGCGGCCCTCCGTCCGCGCGCATCAGCACGGTGGCAAGCGGACGGGCCTTGTCGGCGCCATACACGTTGAGCGACGACGAGCTCGCCACCATGTGCGAGAAGCTCTCACGCGGGCGCGGGTGCGCCACGGTGGTCGCCAACCAAGTGGTGGGCGGCAGAGGCGGAACGCACACGTCCAGCTCGGTCGCGGAAGGATCGGCCGGGTCGGCGTAGACGCCGGAGGCGAGGCCGAGGCTCGGGTCGAACCACACCTCGCGCGACGCGCCGTCGCCGACGATCGACGCCAGGATGCGCGGCGCGCCCGACGGCGACTGGGTCAGCAGCGCCAGGCAGCCAGGCCCGCACGGGAGCGCCTGCTTGGACGAGGCCGAGCCGACCGTGACCGCGTCCGACGCGGCGGTGGTGCTGATGGGCGCCACCGGCGTGCAAGGCTTCGGACGCAGGATGGCGCCGGACGCCGCGCGGACCGCGGCGGCGAGCGTCGCAGGGACGCCGGCCGCATGCAGCGCCTCGACCGCGGGCTTGGGCGCGTCACCGGGCGGGATGGCAACCAGCACGCGCGCCACGTCGGTGTGCTCGATGTAGGCGACGCGGTCCTGGCCGTTGACGGTCCAGATGACCGGGGCGCCGACGTCACCCTCGGGGACGATGCGCACCGCGGGGCCCTTCGGCAGCGCGATCCGGTAGATGCCGCCGAGGTCGCCGACCTCGGCCACGACCACCGCGCCGCCGCCTACCGTGACGGTGGGATGCGCCAGCTTGAGCGTCTTGTTGTCGCGCAAGGCCACCACACGGCCGCCCGCGCCCGACTTGTCGGTGAGCGTGATCTGGACACGCTCGCCCTCGTTGATCATCGCGCGCCAGCCGCCGTCCGGCGACGCGCCGGAGGTGAGCGTGACGCCGCCGACCGACAGCTTGGTGCCGCTGACATGGTACTCGCCGGGTCCGTCGAGCGCGACCACGCGCCGCGACCCGTCCGCCTTGGCGAGCGCGACGATCGGGTGGGGGTCGCCGTCGGTGGTGAGGGCCAGCGCGTCGACCCGCTCGCCGGCGTCGGCGACGAACCACACCTGCTGGGTCCAGGGCTCGGCCGCCGCCTTGTCGAGCGGGTTGAGTCGGTCGTCCGCCTCGTCGGGTGCCACCGGCTCTTCCGTGGTCCAGCAGCCAGGAACCGAGACGAGGACCCCAAGCGTCAGCAACCAGCTCCAGCGCACAGACACCCGACCTCCTCGGACCAACCGGACCCGCCCGCCACAGGACGACGAATGCGTCACCGGGTGGACACTTCGGATTCGTACCACAGTCGAGGGCGCGCTACGCGGACCCGGGAGGGGAATGTTCAGGTGAAGGAAGCGTCCACGCCGTCGGCGGTCGATCCGAACGGCCCCACCTCGCAAGAGACCCGCGTTGCACGGGCACTTGGCCCTGGTGAGCGGCTGGGGCGCTGGGTGCTCGTTCGCACCCTCGGCGAGGGCGCCACGGCGACCGTGTGGGCCGCACGCCACGAGCAGCTCGGCGCAGAGGTCGCAATCAAGGTCTTCCACCGCAAGGACCTTCCGTTCCACACCGTGCTGGGCGAGGCCAAGGCGGCGGCGGGGATCCCGTCGCGCAACGCGATCTGGGTGTACGACGTCGACACGTTCGACGGGCACCACGCGATCGTCATGGAGCTGTGCGCGGACGGCGACCAAGCCGCGCGCTCTCTGCGCGACGCGCAGCCCAAGGACCACGCCGAGGCCGCGCGCTGGATCGCCGAGGCCGCGCGAGGTCTGGCCGCCGCGCACGACGGCAGCGTGTTCCACAAGGACGTGAAGCCCGCGAACATCCTGATCAACCCGAGTGATGGCCGCGCGCAGATCACCGACTTTGGCTTGGCGAACCCCGCGCTGTGGCGCCCCCGCTCGTCGCGGTCGCGGCACGCGGCGCAGGCCACCGTCGCGCTCGACGACCTGATCGAGTCGCCGCTGTCGGTGGTCGACCCTCACGCGTCGATCCGCGGGTCGATGCGGCTGGGCACGCCGGAATTCATGGCGCCTGAGCAGGCGGTCGGCCTGCGCCGCGACCTGGACGGCAACCACGCGCTCGATCGTCGCCACCTGATCGCGATCGACGTGTACGGGCTGGGCGCGACGCTCTGGTACCTGCTGGTCGGCCACCCGCCCTTCCCGCTCGACGGCGGCGACCCCGAGCAGATGACCCCCGCCGAGATCATGGCGCAGGTGGTGGAGCGCTCCCCGCCCACCGCCCGCAAGGCCAACCCCAAGGTGCCTCGCCGCCTGGCCGCGATCGTCGACAAGGCGATGCACCGCGACCCGCTCAAGCGCTACCGGGACGCGTCCGCGCTGGCGGATGACCTGGACGCGTGGCGCACCGAGCACCCTACGTCGCTCGACCGCGGGCCGATCGCGCGCGCCGCCGTGCACCTGTGGCGCGAGCGCGCCCTGACGGCGCTGCTGGTCGTGCTCGCGTTCATCACCGCCGGGTCCACCTGGGTGGTCCGGGCGAACGACGCGCGCATCCGCGAGCAGTCCTCGCAGATCGAGGAGCAGCGGCTGGCGCTGGAGACACAGGAGGCCAGCTTCACCGACCTGGAGCGCAAGCACTCCAAGACCGAGGCCGTGCTCGACAAGACCCGCGCGACCTTGGAGTCTACGCGCACCGCGCTCAGCGCGTCGGACGGCGCCATCCACCAGCGCGACGCCGAGCTCGCCGCGCGCGACGCGCAGCTCCAGGCCGCCGTCGACCAGCTTGCCGCCGCCGAGACCGCGCTCACCGAGACGTCGACCGGCCTGGACGAGACCCGCCGCGACCTGCTCGCCTTGCAGCTCGATCGCGACGCGCAGCTGGCCCAGCTGGAGTCCACGCGGCGCGCGCTCGCCGATACGTCCAAGCAGCTCGACCGCACCAGCGACGCGCTGTCCACCGCGACCGAGAACAACCTCGACCTGCGCCACACCGTCGATGACCTCGAAGGCGATGTGGCCGCACGCTCCGCGCGCATCGCCGCGCTGGAGAAGGCCGACGCCGCGTCCCGACAGGAGCTCGCCACCCTGCGCGATCAGGTCGCCCAGGCCCGGCAGCGGATCACCGAGCTGCGCGCCGAGGCCGACCGCCTACGGGCTCTGCAGGACGCCCCGAGCGGCGGCTGAGACGATCGGCGTGAGGTCGCTGAGTCGCGCGCCCGCTCGCTCGTCGTCGGAGAGCTGACCGTCCGCGTCCAGGTCCGAGTAGAGCGCGGCGTCCGACAGCAGCGCGTCGACCAGCGCGTCATGCTCGGCTGAGTCGGGGCCGATCGACACGTCCTGGCCGGCGTCCAGCGCGGGCTGCACCGCCGCGAGCCACTCCGGTGCGCCAAAGTCGAGGATCACCGGCACGACGACCGGGGTCTTATTGGCCTTGCCGGTGGTCTCGCCCGAGTCCGCGCCGAACTCGACGTCGCCAGGCAGGCCCAGGTCCGGGAAGCTGAGGTCGAGATCGATGGCGGTACCGTCCGGGAGCGCGCCCTGACCGAACAGCCCGCCCTGCATCACCAGGTCAAGCTGGCACCACGGGCCGAGCGGGGCGCGAACGCGAGGCGGCAGCAGCGTGTTGTACGGGTTGTCCAGGCCCACGATCCACGGCTGCGGCACGCCCTTGCGCGGGTTGGCGACCGTGCCCGGGGGCGCGCCCACGCGCGGGACCACGCCCACCTCAGGCGGCAGGCCCGGCCAGTCGAGCTGGTCGTCGCGCGGCGCGCACGGGCGGAAGCGAACCGCGCGGACGCCGAGCTCCAGCGTGTCCCAGGTGAGGGTCTCCAGGCCGCGCGACGCCCGCACCCGCATGGCGACGCGCACCGGGTCCTTGCCCGCGTCCGGCGAGCAACCCATCCCCAGCGCCACGAGCCAAATCCAGCACCGCATGCCGCTGTTCTACCCCGCGGCCACCGCCCCGCCCGCCACGTCGACGATGTCCGGGTAGTGCATGCCGCACTCGGTCTTGGTCGTGCCCGCCCAGCGGCCGGCGCGCTCGTCGTGGGGATCGGCGTCGGCGCTGACCGGGTGGGTGCACGGCGCGCAGCCGATGCTGCGGTAGCCCTGCTCCAGCAGCGGGTTGTAGGGCACGTCCTGGGCGGCCAGGTAGGCGAACACGCGGGCGCGGTTCCAGTCGGCCAGTGGGTTCACCTTCACCAGCCCGTAAGCGTGGTCCCACTCGACGAGGCTGGTCGAGCCACGGGACGTGGACTGGTCGCGCCGCACGCCGGTGATCCACGCGTCCAGCTCGGACAGGGCGCCGCGCAGCGGCTCGACCTTGCGGAGCCTGCAGCACGCGTCCGGGTCGCGGTCCCACAGCGCGTCGCCGTGGGTCGCCGCCTGAGCGCGCACCGACTCGCGCGGGCGGACCGAGCGGATCTGCAGGTCGTAGCGCGCTTGGATTCGCTCGCGGAGCTCGTAGGTCTCCGGGAAGAGCAGGCCGGTGTCCAGGAAGAAGACCGGCACCGGGCGGCCCAGACCCGCCAGCATGTCGATCACGACCAGCGTCTGCGGGCCGAGCGAGCTGGCGATGGCGATGCGGTCGCCAAACTGATCGGTGACGGCGCGCAGGACGTCCAGCGGATCCGTGAGGCGGGTCAGTTGTTCTGCGACGTGGCGGGTGACGTTCATCAGGTTCTCCGAGGGGGCGTTCGTTTCGTGGAACGCATCGTCGGAGCCGAACCCCCGACGATGCGCCGGGGTTCGGGGTCCTCTGGACTCGACCTAGGTCGAGGTCCGCACAGACCCGTCCGCCCGGTGCAGGCAGCACGGACAGGGACAGCACATGGCGGAGGAGAGGAAGCGCATCAGTCAGGGTCCAGGGTCAGGAGAGAGGTCGAAAATACACGAAGCCCGCCGCGGTGGTCACCGGGGCGGGCTTCGTGTGGATCCCAGAAGGATCAGGCGAATCGGTCAGACGACTCAGCCACACGCACCCGCGCCGGTGCACATACAGGCACACGGACAACAGGCGATGGCGGCGAAGGTCTTCATCATGGCGCGACTCTATCAGGAGATCCCCGCGTCGCCCAATTGGGGACGCGCGATCAGCCGCCGCCCGCCGCGGGCACGTCGCACGCGTCGCCCGAGCACGGGACAAAGCCCAGCGAGAAGGGCGCGAACCGAGGACGAAGCCAGTCGTCGCCAACGACCGTGCAGGTCTTGAGGTCGACCACCAACACTCCGCCCTCGTCGGTGGGATCGGCCCACCCGCGCCGGACCGCGAACCACGCTTGGTCGCCATGGACGGCCACGTCGGGCACATAGTGCTCGAGCGACTCCAGCGTCGTCACCGTCCACGGTGTGGTGGTGGCGTCCACGCAGCCGATCACGTGGTGTGACGAGCCCGGCGTGCCGTCACGCGCGACGAACGCGCCCTTGCCCGCCTCCGACACCGCCAGGTCGACTACCGGCGCGCCGTCCACCGCGCCCAACAGCACGTCAGACACGTCGCCGTCGACGAACGCGCGCACGCCGTCCACCGAGGCGAACGTCGGCAGGCCCTGCCCGCCCAGCTGCGGGTTGGGGCCGAGCGGCCAGGTGTGGGTGACCGCGCCCGACGCGCAGTCGATCTGCACGAGCTGACCGCCCGGGTCGACAGTCCAGCCGTTCGTCCGGTCCAGGCGCTGCGCCACGGCGTACAGCAGGTCGTCCTGCACGAACAGGCCCGCGAGCTCCGGCAAGCCGTCGTCGTCGGCCACGGACGACAGGTCGACCTCACCCAGAGACTCCCCCGTCTCGGACGACAGAATCCTCAGCGACGCGCTCTCGTAGATCGACACGAAGAGGCGGCCGCCACAACGGGCCGCGTCCTGCGGGTTGGCGCCCGCCCCGACCGACGCCTCCCAGACAGGCTCGTCCCACACGCCGGGCGTGTAGCGACGCACGGTGTCGCCCCCTTGTCGGTTGATCTCCCACACGACCGCCCCGCCCGGCGCCGAGGCGTCCAGCTCCACCGACACCACGGCGTCTGGGTAGATGGCCGCCACGTCGGCGATGGCGTGGTCGGTGAGCCCCACCACCGTCAGCGCGCCTACCGCGTAGTCGTCCGACGCCGTCGCCATCACGGCGAGGCCTTGGTCGGCGTCTGGCGGGGCGACGTGCTCGTCGGTCGGCGGCGTACACGCGACGGCGAAGCACAGCAGGAAGAGTGGACGCACGGGCAGCCTCAGCGGGGAGCGGCAGGCTAGCGCGCCGCCCCCGCGCCCGGCAGGGTGTTCACCCCCCGCTCCAGAAAGCGACAACGCGCGGCGGCCCGGAGAGGCACGCCGCGCGCGTTCGAGCCCAGCGCGGGACTAGCGACCGACGGGGCGGATGAAGCCGTCGACGACCTCGGGGCCGCCGAGGTCTTCGGCGCTGTCGTAGAGCAGCTGCGCCATGTACGGGAAGTTGTGCGCCCAGCCGCCCGGGTCGTTGACCGAGAACTGGTAGTTGAAGGCGGCGCGCATCAGCTCGGGCGTCCACGACTTGTACGAGTTGCTGCTGACGGCGTCGGCCGGGTCACAGGGCTCGCCCAGGTCGGTGCCGACGTTGTTCTTGAACCAGTATGGGTTGTTCGACGCGCGGCAGATGGGGTGGCCGTTGTCGTAGGCGACGAGCTGGATCTGCTCCATCAGCACGGCCTCGAAGGCGTCGAGCTCCTGGGTCAGCTGCTCGGTGCCGTCGCCGTCGCCGTCGTAGTCGACGCCGATCCGGTCGAGCCACTTGATGTCGTCGATCTCCTGGATCTGCTGGTGGCACAGACGGCAGCGCGCGTAGTTGGCCTGGATGGCGTGCGAGTGGTCGGTGCCGGTGACCGCGTGGCAGTCGACGCAGGCCGAGCCGCCAGCGTGGTCTTCCCAGGCGTGCGCGTAGGTCTTGCTCGGGTACTGGTAGCCGACCTGACCATCCCCGCCCGACAGCGTGGAGCCAGCCGGGAAGTAGTGGATGTTCTTGAAGGCGTAGGTGCCGGTGGCGATCTGCGCGTCGACCGTGGCCATGGACTCGCGGCCCTGGTGGCAGGTGGCGCAGAGGTTCGAGTAGTCGCCGTAGAAGTTGCGGACGATGCCGCTCGGCAGCTTCACGCTCGGGACGTTGACCACCGCGAAGTTCGAGAAGTTCTCGTGGCAGGTGTAGCAGTCCATGCCGTTGTCGGGCGTGTCGACCAGCTTGGTGATGCCGTAGGTCAGGAAGAACCGGAAGCCCTCGCTGCCGCTGTGGCAGCGCGAGCACGTGGCGGAGACGGCCTCGTCCTCGTCCCAGTGGCGGGCGGCCTCGGACGAGCCGTTGAAGTGGCTGGCGTCCGTGCGGGCGGCCATGCTCAGGTCCACCGGCAGCGCGATCACGGTGTTGAGGTCGGCGGTGCTGTCGTGCAGCAGCTCGATCACGTACTTGGCGTTGTGCGCCCAGCTGCCCGGGTCGCGCATCGACACCTGGTAGTTGTAGGCGGCGCGCAGCAGGCGCGGCGTCCACTCGGTGAACGCGTTGCCGAAGTTGACCTCGGCCGCGTCGCAGGTGGTGCCCGACGAGTCCGTGTCCTTGAACCAGTAAGGGTAGGCCTCGGTGTCGTAGCAGATGGACGCGCTGCCGCTGACCGCCGGGTAGTCGCCGATCGCGATGAGCAGCTTGGCCTTCATGCCCTGCACTTCGTAGTACATGCCCTCGGTGCGGTTGCCGTTGCCGTCGTAGTCCTGGCCGCGCGACGGGAGCTGACGGATGTCGCGCGCGTGGGCGAGGTCGGTCACGCCGGCGTGGCAGGTGACGCAGCGGTCAAAGCGGAGCTGGAGCGAGTGCTGGTCGTGGCAGTCGTCGCAGTGCTCCATCTCGGGGGCGTGACGGAAGCGCCAGTCGTAGGTCTCGCCTTCGTACTGGTAGCCACCACGCACCTGGCCCGCGAGCAGCGTGGCGCCGGCCGCGTAGTTGTGGATGTTGTCGAAGTGCAGGCTGGTGCTGATGACGTCGTCGTCCACATTGGCGGACGCGATCTGCGCGTCGACGCTGTCGGTGGAGGCGCGGCCCTGGTGGCAGGTCATGCAGCGGGCTTCGCCGCCGAGGTTGTCGATGCGCACGCCGGACGGGAACACCACGTGGTCCACGTTGTCGGCGGTCGCGTTGTGGCAGGCCGTGCACTCGATGACGCCGCCCGCGGGGTGGTCGGCGTCGGTCTGGTCGACGGCGGTGCCGTCCGCGCCCATGTAGTCCTGCACGCCGGACGTGGTGTGGCAGCGCGCGCACTCCGCGGGGACGAGGCCCGCGCTGTCCCAGTGGGTGAACGCAGGCGAGTTGACGTTGGCGTGGGCCGAGTGGGCCCAGAGGTCGCGGTAGGGCGTGTCGACCGAGATGGACACGCCGAGCTTGCCGCTGACGCCCGTCACATTGCCGGTGGCGGTGATGGTGACCGCGCCCGCGGTGAGGCCATGGACCACGCCCGCGTCCGTCACGGTGGCGATGACCGGATCACTGGACGTCCACGTCCAAGATGTGTCCTCGCCGTTGACGGTGTGCGCGGTGAGCGTGGTGAACTCGCCCAAGAGCAGCGTGAAGACGCCGTCGATCACGACGACGGGCTCACCGGGCTTGACCACGTCGGTGTCGTCGACCGTGGTGTCGGTGTCGACCACGACGGTGTCGGTGTCCACCACGACGGTGTCCGTGTCTTTGTCGGTGGGGTCAGTGCCGATGCACCCCGTGAGCAGAACAGCGGTCAGCAGGAACAGATGCGGCGCCCGAGTCATGGACACTCCCTCTCAGGGGGACACAAGTACGTGCAATGAGTGTGCCGGTCAAGAGACCTCAACGAATGGCCCGCTCCGTGCATAAGCGCACAACCCTCAGGTCGCGCGGCTGGCGCGACGTTACCATGCGCCCGCGAGAATACACGACGATGCGCGCCCAGCTTCCCCTCCTGAACCTGATGTGCGTCCTCCTCGTTGGCTGCAACACGCGGCCGGACGGGGTCGGATCCGACACAGACACGGACGTCGGTGCGTCACGAGGCGCGCTGCGCGTGCACGTGGTGGACGCGGACGGCAACCCGGTCCATGCCGCGTGGGTCACCGTCGCGCCGTACAGCCGAGACGCCGCAACCAACGCCGACGGTGACGCCACGCTCGAGCGCTTGGCGCCCGGCGCCGTGCACGTCGAGGCCACCGCGCCGGGCTTCCTGACGGCCAGCGCCGATGTGTCGCTTGAACTGGCCGGCGCGGACGTCCGCGTCACGCTGTCGCCGATCGTCCTGCACGGCGCCACGCTGTCGGGCTCGGTGTCGGACCCGTACGCAGCACCCGTCGTCGGCGCGACGGTCCTGCTCGACGGCTCGCCCGCGGGCACCACCGCGGCGGACGGCACCTTCACGCTGACCGGCCTCGCCGCCGGACACTACGCGGTGAACATCGCGCCGCCCGACGGCACGAACCTGCTGCCGCAGGACATGGGCAGCATCGACCTGATCACCGAAGGCAAGCTGCGGCTCGACACCACGCTCCCGGGCCACCCGGGCGCCACGTCCACCTACATCGGGTCGACGTCGTGTTTGATCTGCCACCCGGACGAGGGCGCGGCGTGGCAGCAGAGCGCGCACGCCCGGGCCGCGCGGTCCACGGCGGACCTGTCGGGCACCGACATCGCGGACGCGGTGGAAGGCGGCGTCACCGTCTCCCTCAATGGTACTGGCGCCACCGCCGAGCTGGACACCGATGAAGGCGGCGCGTGGACCGTCAACGTTCGCGACGGCCTTGGCCACAGCACCGGACCGCTCACGGTCACGGTGGTGTACGGCGCGCGTCGTCACGGCGCCGCGTTGGCGCTCGACGTCGCCGGTACGCTCACGATCGCGCCGGTCGTGTGGGCTGGCCCGGGTGAGGGCCTTGGCGCCGCGCAGCCCGACGCCGGCTTCATCCCCGCGTGGGTCGACTCCTGGCTCCCCGGCGGCACGCTCGCCGTCAGCACGTCCGCGGCCCCGCCCGCGGCGCTGTCCTTCGACCTGTCCTGCGCAGGCTGCCACGCGTCTGGGTTCAAGCTGCAGTCCGCGGGCGGCTCGTACGCGCTCGCCACGCTCAACAGCATCGGACCGGGCCCCGGCGTCGGCCCCGACGCGGGCGACGAGATCGAGCGCGTCGTCGGCTGCGAGGCCTGCCACGGCCCCGGCAGCCGTCACCGTCGCTTCGCCCCGACCAGCAAGGACCAGATCTTCAACCCGGCCTACCTGTCCGCCTCGCAGCGCCTCGACGTGTGCGCCGGCTGCCACGAGGCCGCCACCGCGATCGACCACCCGTTCGCAGACCCGGCTGGCACCCCGCTCACAGCCGAGGGCACGCCCAAGGCGCCGTGGACGCTGCTGTCGCTGATCGCGAACGCCACGCCCAACTGGTGGGAGTCGATCGACGCCTCGCGCGTGCGGGCCGATCAGGTCGGCGAGCTGCGCGCGTCGCCGCACCGCGCGTCAGACTCGCACTTCGCCGGTGCGTGCGAGGACTGTCACCAGCCGCACGGCAGCGCCTTCAAGGCCTCGCTCCGGCACGACCCCTGGGACAACGCGCTGTGCACCAGCTGCCACGCGCTCACGTTCCCGGACGCCGCCGCGATCGCCGCGCACTCCGGTCACACGGCCCCGTCGAGCGGCGCGTGGGGATCGGCGTCGTGCGTCGGCTGCCACATGCCGCGCTCGGCGGTGGTCGTCCGCGGCGACGCCAACACCGGCATCGGCGAGGCGCGCAGCCACGGCATGCTCGCCTGGACCCCGAATCAGGTGCTCGCCTCGTTCGACGCCGCGGGCGCGTCCACCCTGCCCAAGGGTGAGGTGCCTGTCGACGGCTGCATCGACTGCCACGTGCAGCGCGAGGAGGCCGCCAAGCAGACCGGCGGATCCTGCAACTGCCCCCAGGGTGACGTGACCAAGCGCACCACCTGGGAAGCCCTCAAGGCGTCCTTCGACGCGATGTTCCCGGGTGCCGAATGAGGATCCTCTTTCTCACGCTGGCGCTCGCCGCCTGTGGGACTCCAGCAGGGTCGCACCCGACCCCGCCCGCGGACGCGGCGTTCCCGCACCCCGCGGACTTCAAGGAGCACCACGGCGCCCCGGCATTGGCGGCCGACGCGCCGTGCAGCCAGTGCCACGCGGTGGACGACGGCCCCACGCTGCCCGGTCCGTCCTGCCACAGCTGCCACAGCTTCCCGCACCCCGCGGACTTTCGAAGCGGTGAGGTCCACGGCCCGCGCTGGAAGGAGATCGGCCAGACCGACTGCCTGACCTGCCACGGCGCCAACGGTGACCAGGCGCCCGCCGACATCGCGTCCGCGACCTGCGTGAACTGCCACAGCACCTTCCCGCACCCGGCGGGCTGGGAGCTGCTGGCCGGTCACGGCGCCGCCGTCGTCGCGCGTGGTGGCACGGCCGCCTGCGAGGGCTGCCACGGCGGGCCCGAGGGCATCAACGGCGCGACGCAGTGCACCAAGTGCCACACCGCCTGGCCGCACCCGGACGGCTGGGAGCTGCCCACCGGCCACGGCGCCGCGTACGTCGCGTCGCCCACCACCTGCACCACCGGCTGCCACACGGTGCGCACGCCGCCGTCGCCGCCCGCCTGCGCGCAGTGCCACGACGTGTACCCGCACGCCGCCGACTGGACGTCCGCGCACATCGCGACGGTCCAGCAGCGCGGCAAGGCGTCGTGCACCGGCTGCCACCCCGCGGGTGAGCTCGCCGGTCCCCCGCTCCCCAACCCCACCTGCGGCCTCGGCTGCCACGTGGCGGCTCCATGATCGCGTTGATGCTGCTGTGGGCTTCGGCCTGGGCCGCGCCGGAAGGGGCGGTCAACGCCACCTCGGAGACCACGTTCCAGGTCCGTCCCAACCTGTTCACCGGCACGCCATGGGGCGGGTTTGGCGAGCGACTGGGCCTGGACGCCACGCTGCCCAAGGGCTTCTCCCTGAGCGCGGGCGGCGGCCTTCGGTTCCGCGTGCCGGACCCGGGGGAGACCATCACCGGCGACCTCTGGCGCCTGTCGTTCAGCCACACCGGCCAGATCCACCGGGTCGACGTGGGCCGCATCGCCCGCCTGGACGCGCGTGGCTTCCAGCGCCTGGACGGCGCCGCCGCGGAGATCAAGCCCAGCGGCCCCGCCAGCGTGTCGGTCTGGGCCGGTCGTCTGTGGACCCCGGCCCACTGGGCGCCCGACACCACCGTCGTCGCCGGCGTGCAGGGCCACTACCGCCCCATGGTCGACGGCATGACCTCCAAGGCCGTGCAGGTGACCGCGGGCTGGGAGGGTCGCTACACGCCCAAGGCCGCCTTCCGAAACCGCCTGATGGGCGCGTTCAGCTTCTACGGCCCGCGCAACGCTCGCCTGAACGCCCTGCTTGAGGGCGAGACCGGGTCGGACAAGCGCGTGCCGGTGCGCGCCGAGGTTCACGGCGGCGGGCCGGTCGGACACCACGTCGACCTCCGCGGCGACCTCGCCTGGCAGGGCCTGGATCACCCCAGCTCGCCAGACGGCGCGATCACGCCGTTCGATTGGCTCACCCAGGACGGCTACGGCATCGCCAGCGTCGGCTTGGTCTGGGCGCATGGCCCGTTCAGCGTGGACGCGGTCGGCGGCCCCACCCTGCAGGTCGACCACCTGTACACGCCGGTCCCCGGCGGTCATGGTCGCGTCGCGTTCGGCGCGCGCATCCAGCACGCGTCCTTTGGCGTGTTCGCCAACGGCGCGAGCATCGGCGGATCGTGGATGGCGGGCGGCGGCGCCGAGGTCGGTGGCCACTGGGAGCGCTATGACTTCGTCCTCGACTCGGCGGTCGACCGCATGACCCCGCTCGACGGCAGCGCGCGTTGGCTCGGCGAGGCACGGGCGCGCGGCTCGGTCGAGCTGCTCGACATCACCACAGGTGAGCTGGAGAACACCATCGGACTGGCGCTCGAGGCGGCCACCGGCACCGACCGCATGCTCTCCCCGTGGGTCCGCGGTGGGCTCGCCATCCAGATCGGCGTACGCCGCACCCCGGGGGCGACGCCATGAAGCGCGCACTTCCCGTGCTGATCCTCGCCCTGCTGTTCGTGGTCCTGACCACGTTCGGCGGCAACGCGGGCGCGACCGCGCACCCCGCGCTCAAGGAGCCGTTCCCGTTCGACCACGGCGTGCACTCCGACGTCTTCCGCAAGGCAGACATCAGCTGTGTGACCTGCCACCCGGTCGGCCTGCGCGTGCCCATCGCGGACGGCGGGAGCGTGGCGCCAGACGCCGACATCCAGCCGCCGCTCACCAGCTGCCACGTCTGCCACCTGCAGCAGGCCAAGGGCGTGCCCCGCCAGGCGCCCGGCACCTGCGAGACCTGCCACGCCAACCGCGCCGAGCTCAAGCCCGCGGGGCATGACGCCACCTGGGCCACCAAGCACGGCGACGCCGCCCGCGCGCGTGGGTCGGACTGCGAGAGCTGCCACACGCCGCGCACCTGCCTGGACTGCCACGAGAAGCGCGGCCCCATGGTCACCAGCCCTCACCCCCCCGGCTTCGGCTCGTTCCACGGCATCGAGGCGCGAATCGACCCCATCTCGTGCAGCTCCTGCCACACCGGCGAAAACTGCACGGCTTGCCATCTCAGCGGGACACGCCCATGGTGAAGTGGCTCCCCCTCCTCGCGATCCTCGCGGTGTCGGCTTGTGAGCCTGCGCCGTGTGATGGCTCCATGATCGACTCTCCCGGCGGCCTTGTCGTCACCCCCGTCGAGCACCCGACGGGCTGGGGCGAAGCCAACTGCGAGGAGTGTCACGTGGCCGACGTCACCCACACGAGCGGCTGCACCCCGGGCGTCGACCTGGACGCGGTCCGCTCCAAGATCGAGGCCGAGGGCCCCGACGTCTGCGTCGAGTGCCACGGCGACAACGGGAGGTCCGAGTGAATCGCCTCTTCCCGTTCCTGCTCGTCGGCTTCGGCCTGAGCGTGGCGTACGGCGCCGGCATGGACAAGCCGCTGGGCGTCAGCCCGCACGGCAAGCCCGACCAGTGCCTCTCGTGCCACGCGCCCGCGCCGGCCGGCTCACCCGCGGGTACCAAGGTTGGCCCGCCGCTCCCGATCGTCGAGACCTGCCGCGGCTGTCACCCCACCGCGGACATGCACCCGGTCCACGTGACGCCGTCGCGCACGGTCCCGCCGGGCGACTTCCCGCTGGAGAACGGTCAGGTGGTCTGCGCCACGTGCCACACCGAGCCGTCGCACGACTGGTTCGACCGCACGCTGCCGCCGCCGTGGTTCCGCGACGGTCCGTACGAGCGGATCACCGACCTGTGCGTGCAGTGCCACGCGCCCGCGGTCTACAAGCGCGTCGAGCCGCATCAGGGCCGCACGGGCAACATGGGCAGCTGCGCGGCGTGCCACATCGGACCGGTCACGCCGGGCGCCACCCAGGCGGGCTGGCGCCTTCGCACCAACCCCGAGAGCGCCTGCGTGGTCTGCCACGAGGGCACCGTGCACGCGGGCACGGCGGCGCACCTGGGCCAGACGGTCCCTGCGGACGTGGCGGCCACGCTGCCGCCGACCATGGCGCTGGTGGACGGCAAGATCGCCTGCTTCACCTGCCATGAGGTGCACGACGGTCAGCACTCCGGATCGGTGAACGGCGCGCTGCCCCAGGTGCTGCGCTCCATCGCCCAGCGCGAGGGATGGGCTGCCGTCCCGGACACGTCGATTTGGCCTGGTCAGGACACCGGCACCGCGCTCCTCGCGCTGCCGCTCGAGGGCAGCGAGCTCTGCTCTGCGTGCCACGGAAAGGGCGGATGATGAAGCGCGTACTCCCGTTGATGCTGCTCTCCGCCTGCGGGTGGGGATCGCCGGTGATGCCGGAGCTGGAATCCAAGCCCCAACTGGTCGCGGTCCACGCGATCGACAAGATCGCCACGGGCGCCACGCTGCCGTCGGACATCCTGCTTCGCCCGGACGGCGGCTTCGCCGTGCTCGACTCCATGCGCGGCCGCATGCTGCTGTACGGAAAGGACGGCGCGCCCAACGGCGAGCTGTCGGGCAAGGACTGGCTGCGCTCGGTGCGCGGCGACCTGTCGGCGGACGGCAAGGCCTGGTGGCTCGCGCGTCCCGATGACGGCACGGTCGCCAAGGTCGGCCCGGACGGCGCGATCCTCCAGGTGTTCAAGGTCCTGACGACCGACGGCAAGGGCATGGCGCCTGTCGCCGTCCACGACCTGGGCGACAGCCTGATGGTCGGCACCCGGTCGGGCGAGCTGCTGTGGCTCAACAGCGCCGGCGTGACCACCAAGCAGGTCCAGTCCGACGTCGAAGGCCGCACCTTCGGCTGCATCGCCGACTTGAGCCCGCTCGCCGACGGCGGCGTCGCGATGGTCGACACGCTCGGCGCCACCGTCCAGATCCTGAGCGCGGACGGGACGCCGACCTCGTTCTTCGGCCTGCGCGGGCCGTGGATCGGGCACATGATGAAGCCCAAGGCGGTCACGCTGGGGCCTGAGAACACGCTGCTCGTGGTCGATTCGTACCAGGGCGCAGCCCAGCTGTTCGACCAGGACGGCAGCCCGCTCGGCGCGCTCGCGGTCGACAACGCCATCCTCCGCTTTGACCACCCCATCGCGGTGGCCTGCGCGGACGACGTCTGCGAGGTCCTCGACCAGACCGACGGCACCGTCACGCGCTTTGGCCTCAAGGCCGACGACATCGACGTCGCGCGCGAGGACGCCAAGGTGCGCCACCTGCGCACGCCGCTGGTCGCCGCCCGTACGGAGGACGCCGAGGGCGATCAGCGCCTGTGCATCCAGTGCCACGACGGCATCGTCAACGACGACCGCGACGTGTGGGACAAGGCGCTGGCGCACCACCCGGTGGGCGTGGTGCCTGATCTGGTCACCGTACCCAAGGGCTTCCCCCTGGACGCGGCGGGCAAGCTTCGCTGCGGCACCTGCCACAGCCCGCACGGCGTGTCGGACCTCGACGAGCTGGCCGCGGCCGACGCCGGCGCCCCGCTCATCCGCCACGACAGCGGCGCGGCCGATCGCTTCACCCGCGCCAAGCGCAGCGACAGCAGCCTGTGCCTGGCGTGCCACACCGACGCCCCGCACGACGCGGTCGTCGCCAAGCTCGGCCTGCCCGGCGCGGGCGTGCACCCGTCCGGCCCCAAGCTGGTGGCCGCCCTCGCCAAGCGCGGCGGCAAGGCCGGCGATCTGGCGCTCCCGATCGGCGTGGACGGAAGCTGCCTGTCCTGCCACGCGGTCCACGGCGCGGCCCCCGGCGCGCTCCGTCGCGAAGTCGCCGACGGCGGCACCTGCCTGGGCTGCCACGGTGAGCGTTCCGGGACCAGCAACCACCCGCTCCCCCGCGAGCCGCACGCCAACCTGGAAGACGGCGGCCGCGAGGCCTGCTTCGCCTGCCACGACATCGTCGGCGGTCGCACCGACGCGCTGCTGCGCTTCAGCAAGTCGGGCGAGGGCCCCTGCGTCGGCTGCCACACCAACAAGGTGGAGGGCTCGCCGCACGCGCGCGTCCAGGGCGACGCCGGCATGCCCTGCCTGGGCTGCCACGCGCCGCACGGCGCGCCGCCGCCGAACTACTTGACGACGCTCAAGGTCGCGAGCGATCGCGACCCGTCGGGCTGCCTGACCTGCCACAACAAGCCGACCGAGTCGGGCGCCAAGCCGGGCGTCGTCGGACACCAGGTGAACGCGAAGGTGGCGTGCAGCGACTGCCATGCTGACCCGCATCAGCCGCAGGACGTGAAGGCGTGCGGGACGTGCCACACGGTCCAGGGCGAGGCCGCCGCGCGCGGGGGTCACGGCAGCGCGGTCTGCGCGGACTGCCACCCGCCGCACGCGCCGCAGCCGGTGCTGGCGCGCGCTCCGGCCGACCTGAACCCGGCGTCTCGTCGCTGCCTGGCCTGCCACGCGGTCGGTCAGCCCGGCGACGCGCCCACCGTGCCGTCCTACGAGCACCCGGTCCCCGTGTTCACGCCCACCGGCGAGCGCTGGGCGCCGCTGTCCAAGCTGCCGCTCTATGGTCCCAACGGCCAGGTGGTCGCGGCCGGACAGAACGGCGAGCTGGTCTGTCAGAGCTGTCACTTGGTCCACGGACCCGACCCGCAGCGGCCCGGCGAGAACCTGCGCCAGCCCGACTGGCAGGAGGCCTGCTCCGCCTGCCACGCGGACGACGCGCTGCCGTTGTACCGTTGGTTCCACGCACCCCAGCGCCGGGCCGGCCTGTTGGAGAGCCCGTGAGTCGCATCGTCCGTCTGGCGATCATCGCCTTCGTGCTCGGCGCGGCCACGGCCTTCGCCTTGCTGTTCGCGCTACGGTTTGTCGTCTCGTCGATCGAGCACGGGGGTTTCTGGTGATCCGCCGCGTAATCACGAGCATCTGGACCTGGGTGAAGGAGGCGATCGCGTTCGCCTTCTCCACGCCCGCCCGCGTCACCCTCATCGTCTGCGCGTTCTGCGTGGGCTTCGCCGCGTCGGCACCGGTGTCGGACGGCGCCTACAACTACATGTGGGCGAACCCGACCTTCTGCGGCTCGTGCCACATCCACGACTACGCGGACGCGGCCTTCTTCCGCTCGGCGCACGCCGGCGTGACCACCTGCCACGACTGCCATCGCGTGCCGTTGATGCACTACCCGCCCCAGGCGTACAACACGATCCGCTACGGCGCCCTCACGCAGTGGGAGATGCCCAAGCCGAACGTTCCGTCCGTGCTGTGCGAGACGTGCCACACCGACGACGGAGACGAAGAGATGACCGGCCCGATGAGCGACGAGATGCGCGAGCAGGTCGTGAAGATCGATCAGAGCCCGCTGCACCGCATCCACCTGGACGCCAAGCGCCGCAACCCTGGCACTGCCAAGGGCGGCCCGCACGACGGCGCCCCCGGCGCGCCCACCGCCGACGACGACGTGCTGCGGAAGGGTGAGACGTCGCTGATCACCTGCATGGACTGCCACGGCAGCCAGAACAACCGCGCGCATCACTTCCTGCCCACCCGCGCGAACTGCGTCGCCTGCCACAGTGACGCGGACAAGGCCGGCGGCCGCCTGAAGACCCTGCAGTGCCAGGAGTGCCACTTCGACGGCTTCGTCGGGCGCAAGCCGGGCTTCGAGTAGCCGCGGCGCGTTCGAGGCTCGGCGGGCGACCGTCGTGTCGTCGCGCTATTCTTCATCTCTGACGAGCTGAACCCACTTTGGGCCTCAACTCGTCGGATTTGACGTGTCTGCCGGAACTCCTTATCCTGAGCATAACTCCTCGAATTGCACGAGTGGGTGCCCGGAACTGGGTACACCTCTTCGAAGGTGATGACTCATGCAGATCGACCGCACGCTGAGCGACGACGCCGTCCTGGCCGAGCTGGGGGTCCGCCTGCGTCGGCAGCGGCTGGACCAGAACGCCACCCAGGCCGCCCTCGCCCACGAGGCGGGCGTGTCCAAGTCCACCGTCGAACGTCTGGAAGCGGGCGAGTCGGTCCAACTGTCCAGCTTGGTCCGCGTGCTGCGCGCCTTGGGGCTGTCGGAGCGTCTGGAGCTCGCCGTGCCCGCGCCGCTGCCGTCGCCCATGCGCCTGCTGGAGCGCGACGGTGAGCTCCGCCAGCGCGCCAGCGCGCCGGTGGCCGCGTCCTCCATCACCCCGTGGACCTGGGGTGATGAGCCGTGACCGTGCCCGTCCGCGTCCGCATGTGGGGGCGCACCATCGGCGCGGTCGCCATGGTGCCGGGCTCGGACGTCGCCGCCTTCCAGTATGACCGCGACTTCGCCCGCAGCGGCGTCCAGGTGTCGCCGCTGACCATGCCGCCCTCCGAGCGGGTCTACAGCTTCCCCGAGCTGCCGCGCGGCGCGTTCAAGGGCCTGCCCGGCATGATCGCCGACGTGCTCCCGGATAAGTTCGGCCACGCGCTGATCGACGCCTGGCTGGCCCGCCAGGGTCGGACGCCTGAGAGCTTCACCCCGGTCGACCGCCTCTGCTACATTGGCTCGCGGGGCATCGGCGCGCTGGAATTCGAGCCGTCCACCGGGCCCGACGTCGGCCCGTCCGAGCGGCTGGACGTCGAGGCGCTGGTCGGCCTGGCGTCCGAGGTGCTGAGCGCGCGCGGCGCCGTCCAGAGCTCGCTCGACCAGCCCCACCGCACCGAATCGCTCGCCGACATCCTGCGCGTCGGCACGTCCGCCGGCGGCGCGCGCGCCAAGGCGCTGATCGCCTGGAACCCGCAGACCCACGAGGTCCGCTCCGGTCAGATCGAGCACGGCAGCGGCTTCGAGCACTGGCTGATCAAGTTCGACGGCGTGGCCCACAACCGCGACAAGGAGCTCGCTGACCCCAGGGGCTACGGCGCGGTGGAGTTCGCCTACCACCGCATGGCCACCACCGCGGGCGTGGAGATGAGCGCGTGCCGGCTGCTGGAGGAGGGCGGTCGCAGGCACTTCCTCACCCGGCGCTTCGACCGCACGCCGCAGGGTCGCCTGCACATGCAGTCGCTCGCCGCCATGGCCCACCTGGACTTCAACGCGCCCGGCGCGCACGGCTACGAGCAGGCGCTCACCACCCTCCGTCGCCTGGGCCTCGGCATGGACGCGCTGGAGCAGCAGGTCCGCCGCATGGTCTTCAACGTGGTCGCGCGCAACCAAGACGACCACGTGAAGAACATCGCGTTCCTCATGGACCGTCAGGGCACCTGGTCGCTGTCGCCCGCGTTCGACGTCACCTGGGCCTACAACCCACAAGGCGCCTGGACCCAGCAACACCAGATGAGCCTGAACGGCAAGCGCGACAGCTTCGTCCTGGACGACCTGCGGGCGGTCGCGCGCGGCGCCTCGCTCAAGCGCGGTCGGATCGACGAGCTCCTCGACGAGGTGGTGGCGGCCGTGTCGCGCTGGCCCGAGTTCGCGCACGACGCGCAGGTCACCCCTGGGTGGATCGACGCCATCGCCGCCACACACCGGCTGGTCTGGCGCTAACGTCCACGGTCGCCGCACCCGCCGCGACGCATCGCGCGCGCGCAGCGCGGCCACGTCGCAGCTTCAGCCCGGCTGACGTCGCCCCCGCGTCAGCGCGGTCGCCACGTCAGCGTGAACAGCAGGGTGCGCCCCGGCAGCGGGTAGCCGACGAAGTCCGTCACCGCGCGGGGGATCTGACCGGCGTCCTCGCCGATCGGGTCCCGCTCCACCACCTCGACGCGTCGGTCCGTCAGGTTTCGAACCTCAAAGCCGAGCATCAGCGGCCGGATCAGCGTCCAGCCGAGCGACAGCCCGTGCAGCAGACGCGCGGGCTGCCGGTACAGGTTGGTCGCGTCGGCGAACGTGCCGTCCGTCAGGTGAAAGGACCAGCCCAGCCGCAGGTGATCCGGCCACGCCACACCCAGGTCGGTGTCGACCACCACCTGCGGCACCAGCGGCACGCGGCTGCCGAGCGTGCTGGAGTCCGGGTCGACGTCGCGCGCGTCGGTCCACGCGGCGCTCACCCGCGCGTCCACGATCTGGCGCCAGCCGAGCGTCGTGCCCAGCTCCGCGCCGCCGATCCGCGCCATCCCAAAATTCACCGGCCGCACCGTCGCCTGGCTGTTCTGGACCCAGGTGATGCGGTCGCGCGTCCAGCCGAGGTAGCCGCCCGCGTCGAACGACCAGTCCACCGGCCATGCGCGCGGCGACGACCAGCGCACCGCCACGTCCGCTTGCCACGCCGACTCTGGCCGCAGGTCGGCGTTGCCCGCCATCGCGCCGCGATCGCCGTACAGCTCCGACAGGTCCGGGGGGCGGAACGTCCGACCGCCCGACAGGCGGAGCTGGAGTGCGTCGACCGGCGACACCTCCACCGCCAGGCCCGGGTTCACCGCCGCGATCGCCTTCTCGCCCGCCGCGAGCAGCCCGCGCACGTCCACGCCCGGCACAATCGCCACCACGCCATGCCGCGGCGCGAACCGAAGATCGGCCGCCGCCCCCAACACCGTCCGGGAGCGTGGCGCGTCGGTGCTCCCGTCGGCCAGCGCGCGCCGACCGAACCACTCGCCGCGCGCCGACGCCGACCAGCCCACGCCCAGCCACGCGAGCGGCGACACGCCCCCGTCGACGTGCGCGCCCATCAGCTGCGTGGTGTCCCGCTCCCACGCGCCGCCGATCCCCAACTCCGCCGCGCGATCGTCGAGCGTCTCCACCCGAGCCAGATGCCAGAGCCGCGCCGTCGTGCGCGTCGCGCCCAGCTTGAGCTCGGCCTGCAGCACGCCCAGGTTTCGGACCGTGTCGAGCGACGCCTCCAGCGCCGGGTCGCCGGTGGGGCCAGGCAGGTCCTCCCGACGACCGACCACCGCGTCGAGCACCGTCCACCGCAGCCGCGCCGATCCGAACCGTACGCGCGCGGTCAACGCCGCCTGCGTGCGCGCCGCGTGCTCGCGCACCAAGAACGCGTCGTCGTCCTGAGAGAACGAGGTGCCGCCGTCGGAGAAGTACGGGAAGTTCCCCCGCGTGCTGAACACGTCGCCCGCGACCAGCCCGTCGACCGTGTGGCGCGTGTTGGTGAAGGTGCCCGCGCCCGACCCGCGCAGCGACCCCCAGCTCCCCACCATGGCCGACAGCTGCGGCGACCCCGACCGCGCCGACGTCCGCAGGTCCACCAGCCCGCCCATCGGCGACGCGCCGTAGGTTGCGGGGACCCGACCGCGAAATACACGCACGGTGTCCAGCGCCGCCAGCGGCAGCTCCGACAGATCGACCGAATCGACGCCATCCGGGTTCAGCGGCACGCCATCCAGGTCGATTTGCACCTGCCGAAACGAGGAGCCACGCAGGCTCACCCCGGTCCACGCGCCAAGCCCGCCCAGCCGTCGCACCTCAGCGCCGGGCACCTGGGCCAGAAGATCGCCAAGCTCGTCGCCAGGGGTCGTCGAGTCCGCCACCACCAACGTCACCGCGCCCGACGGCGCATCCGAAGGCGCGACGACCGTGACAGACACAGCCTCTTCGTCCGGCTCGCCCGCATGGACGAGCGCCGCCGCCGCCCACACAAACCAGCCCAAGACCATCATGCGCAGCGCGTACCTGAGCGCGGTGTAAGCCGCCACACACTCCTGCGTTTCGGGGACACGCCACTTGTGCTACCCAAGCCATACCTCGGAGGGGTCCATGCGATTCTCACACTTCCTGGCCGCGCTCGCCGCGTCCGGGGTCCTGTCCTCGGCCGCGCACGCGGAGAACGTGCTCGACGTCGACGGCAAGCTCGACAAGAAGGACTCCAAGCTCACCAGCGGCGAGTGGTACGAGAACTACACCTTCGAGGCCGCAGCGGGCTCCACGATCGTGGTCGAGATGACGTCGTCCCAGTTCGACCCGTACCTGGGCGTGCACTCGCCGTCGGACGTCAACACCGAGAACGACGACAACAACGGCGACGTCCACTCGTCGCGCGTGGAGATCAAGGCGGAAGAGTCCGGCACCTGGACCATCTACGCCACCAGCAACCACGCCGGCGAGAAGGGCAACTACCACCTGTCCGTCGACGTGTCTGAGCCCGGCGTGCAGCACATCTCCGACGTCATCGACGTGCGCGACCCCAAGCTCACCAGCGGCGAGTACAAGGAGAGCTGGACCTTCCAGGGTCACGCGGGCCAGCTGCTCACCGCCGACCTGCGTTCGGGCGAGTTCGACCCCTACCTGATGATCATCTCCCCGAGCGGCAAGCACGAGGAGAACGACGACTACGAGGGCTCCAGCAGCCGCAGCCTGGTCGCCATGCGCTTGGAGGAGGAGGGCGAGTACCAGGTCATCGTCACCACCTACAAGCCCGGCATGACCGGCCACTACGACCTGGCCCTGCGCGTGCAGGACTCGGACGAGGCCGGCTCGGGCGACAAGGACTCCAGCGGCGCGCTCACCACCGACGACGCCAAGCTCGCCACCGGCGAGTACGTGGACACCTACGACGTCGAGGGCGCGCCCGGCGACAAGCTCTTCATCGACGTCGCCTCCACCGACTTCGACACCTACCTGATCGTGCGCGGCGCGGGCGTGTCCGAGGACAACGACGACGGCCCCGAGTCGGGTCACAGCCACATCGAGGTCATCCTGCCGGAGGCGGGCACGGTCAAGATCGCCGTCACCAGCTACGGCGTGGGCGCCACCGGCGACTACGACCTGACGATCGACCACCAGGCCGCCGCCGACACCTCGTCGAACTCCAACGACGTCACCCGCCTGGAGAACGGACAGACGGTCGAGGGCGACCTCAGCAGCTCGGACGGCACCCTGAGCCAGGGCGAGTACGTCGACATCTACAGCTTCGACGCGGCGGCCGGTCAGTCGATCACCGTCGACATGACCGCTACGGACATCGACGCGTTCCTCGCGGTCATCCTGCCGGACGGAAAGACCATCCAGAACGACGACTTCGCCGGGCAGGGCTCCAACTCCCGCGTGCAGTTCAACGCGCCGATCGCCGGCCGCTACCAGGTGTGGGCCACGACCTACGCGGGCGGCGCCACCGGCCACTACAAGGTGTCGCTGTCCTCAGGCGCCATCCCGGACGTCGCGCCGGTCGCCATGGGCTCGGGCCGCCTGCACGGCATCTTCATGGGCATCTCGGACTACCCGGACAGCCGCAAGATGAACGACCTGGACTTCACCGACGAGGACGCCCAGCGCATGTACCGCGCGATGCCCGGCCTCGGCGGCATGGCCCCCGGCCAGACCTTTGAGTTCGTCAATGCCGACGCCACCGCGGCCAACCTGCGCGCCTCGATCGCCAAGATCGCAGCGGACGCCAAGCCCGGCGACATGTTCGTGTTCTTCTACTCGGGCCACGGCGGCCGCGTGCCCCGCGCCTCGTGGCAGCCCGCCGATCCGGACGGCCTGGACGAGACCATCGAGCTGGCCGACGAGGCCGTGCTCGACGATGACTTCTCCTCGCTGCTCGACACCCTGCCCACCGGCGTCACGTCGATCATCCTGCTCGACTCCTGCTTCAGCGGCGGCTTCAGCAAGGACGTCATCTCCAAGCCCGGCCGCATGGGCATGTTCTCGTCCGACGAGGACGTCACCAGCGCGGTCGCCGCCAAGTTCCGCGCCGGCGGCTACCTGGCCCGCTTCCTCGACGAGGGCATCGGCGACAAGCTGGCCGATGACGGCGACGGCGAGCTCAACGCCCTTGAGCTGTCCGAGTACGTGCAGGCCCGCTACCGCGAGGACGTGAAGTCGAACTCCACCGACTTCGTCCAGGTCGGCGCCAACCTGGGCTACCAGCACGTCGTCATCGACCGCGGCAGCATCGGCGCGTTCGAGGTCCTGTTCCGCTGGTAGCCACACCGGCCCGGGGCCTGGGTTAATCGCCCGGCCCCGGAGCCCCGATGACTTCCACACCCCTGGTTCGTGCGTTCTCTGGCGTCCAGCCCACCGGCAGACTGCACCTCGGCAACTACCTGGGCGCCATCAAGCCCTGGGTCGAACACCAACACGCCCGTGAGAACCTGTTCTGCGTGGTCGACCTGCACGCGCTGACGGTCCCTGAGGCCATCAAGCCCGACGAGCTCAAGGCGCGCAGCCGCAACGTGGCCGCCGCCTTCTTGGCCGCAGGCATCGACCCGTCCGTGTCGTCGCTGTTCATCCAGTCGCACGTGCGCGAGCACACCGAGCTGACCTGGGTGCTCAACTGCGTCACGCCGCTGGGCTGGCTCGAGCGCATGACCCAGTTCAAGTCCAAGTCCGAGGGCCGTGAGACCGTCGGCACGGGCCTGCTGGACTACCCGGTGCTCATGGCGGCCGACATCCTGCTCTACGACAGCCAGGTCGTCCCCGTCGGTGAGGACCAGAAGCAGCACATCGAGCTGGCTCGCGACGTCGCAGTGCGCTTCAACCACATGTTCGGCGAGACGTTCGTCGTGCCGCAGCCGTCGATCCCGCTGTCGGGCGCGCGCGTGATGGGCTTCGACGAGCCGACCGTGAAGATGTCGAAGTCGATCGCCGAGTCCCGCCCGCACCACGCCGTCCACCTGGACGACACGCCGGAGAAGATCCGCAAGTCGATCATGAAGTCGGTGACCGACGCCGGCTGCGACTACGACCCGGCCACCGCGTCCCCCGGCGTGGTGAACCTGATGCACGTGCTGTCCGCCGTGTCAGGCGAGGGGATCCCGTCGATCTCCAGCCGCTATACCGGCAAGGGCTACGGCTACCTCAAGCAGGAGGTCGCCGAGGCGGTCACCGCCGAGCTGGCGCCGGTCCAGGACAAGTACCGCCGCCTCCTCGACGAGGCCGGCTACCTGGACCAGGTGCTCGCTCAGTCCACCGCCAAGGTTCGAACGCTCGCCGAGGCCACGATGACACGCGTTCGTCACGCGATCGGAATCGGCTGATTGCGCGCGTCGCTCCCACAATACCTCGAATAGACTCGGTTTTCCGCGGACGCACGAATCGAACAAGTACGTACTATCACGTAGCTTTTCGTGGCGCCACCTGCGGAAAGACCGCATTATGGATTCGAACGTCGAGCCGCCCGAGGATAGGAACCGCGGATCCCCAGCCGCGCAGTGAGGTGCGCCTCCAGCTGACACACCCCCTTGTGTCGCGGAGGTAGGTCCATTCTCGAGCGGCTCGACCTGTTTTCAAGCGCCCGCCGGCCAAGCCAGCGGGCGGCTCGCTTTCTGGCCCCGCTGGCCGGTGCGGAACGGATCGCGTAAGCCGCCGGTCGAATAGGACTGCAGACCTGTGCGTCTGCATGTCATCCGATTGGAGCCCTCATGCGGTTCACCGCCACCTCCCTCGCGCTGTGCGCGCTCCTCTTCAGCTCCCCCACGCTCGACGCCGTGGCCGCCCCCCCGCCCGGCGCGCCCGCGGCGGCCACGGTCCACATCGAGATCGCGGTGGTCCGCGCCGGTCATGGCGACCGCTCGATCGACCCATCCTTGTCCGCGTTCGCCGCCGACCTGCGCGCGTTGCCCTACGAGCGCTTCGTGCGCGTCGACAGCAAGAGCGTCGCCACCACACCCGGCGCCCGGCAGGAGATCACCCTGGGCGGCGGTCTGCGCGCCGTGGTCACGGTCGACGCCATCGACGACAGCGGCGCCGCCACCACGCTCGCCTTGTTCCGCAACGACCGTGAGGTCACCCACACCACCGTGAAGCGCCCCTGGGGTCGCGCGCAGGTGATCAGCGTGGGCAAGGAAGGCGAGGACATGCTCGTCGTCCCGATCGCCATCACCCGGTAGGCTGGTACCCGGCCTTGCGGACGGCGTCGCAGAGGGCGGCGCGATCGACCACGCCGTCGACCACAAGCAGCCCTTCCGTCAGCCGAACCTCAGCCGCGGTCACGCCCGCGATGCCGCGCGCGGCGGTCTCCACGCGGCCCGCGCACTTGTTGCAGGTCATGCCCGCCACCGGGATGGACAGGGTGACGGCCTGCATGGGCGGGCGCATCCACGCCGCCAGGTCGCGCGCCGCGTAGCGGCCCATCAGAAGCAGCAGGACGATCGCGGCGAGCGCGGCGGTCGGCGAGTCGTGGGGGTGGGCCGACATCGCGCTCAGGTCGGTCGGCAGCACGGCGTCGAACAGCAGGCCGAGCGCGTACGAGCCAATCGCCACCGTGCCCAGGTAGGTCGCCAGCACCCGCGCGCCGAAGGTCTTGTAAACCGCGCCGATCGTCGCCACGTTGGACGCAGGCCCGGCGAGCAGGAACACTAAGGCGGCGCTCGGCGGCAGGCCCGCGTGCAGCAGCCCCGCGGCGATCGGCACGCTGGCCGTGGCGCAGACGTAGAGCGGGATGGCGATCAGGAGCACCGCCAGCGACGCCAGCGGCCCCGACCCCAGCACCGTCCCCGAAAGCGCGCCCAATGGGATCCACGTGGTCAGCGCCGCCGACGCCAGCACGCCAAACGCGATCCAGCCCCAGATGGACCCGATCACGTCGTCCGCGTGCGCGACGCCCCGCGCCCACGCCGAGCGCTCGTCGCGGGCCTCCTCCCGAGTCTGCGGCGCGGTGCCCTGAGCCCCGCCCGTGGCGTCCACGAGCGCGCCCGCGACCAGCCCGGTCACCGTGGCCGCGAACACCTTGAACAGCGCGAACGGCAGGCCCAGGAACGACGCGCTGACCAGGATGGAGTCGACGCCCGTCTGCGGCGTGCTCACCAGGAACGCGATCGCCGCGCCGTCGCTCGCGCCGTCCTTCTTCAGGCCCAGCGTCGCCGGGATGACACCGCACGAGCACAGCGGCATCGGCACGCCGAGCGCGGTCGCCTTGAGCACACCCCAGCGGCCGTTGAGCTGACGGTGAACGAAGCCCTGCGGGAGCAGCGCGTGCACGGCGCCGGACACCACGGCGCCCAACAGCAGCCACGGCGCCAGCTCCAACAACACCTGCCACGCCGCGACGACCACTTGTACTCCAATAGGCCCAGCATCGTTCCGACCGCACGCATCGTCAAGACGCTTCCGCAGCGCGGGCCGCCGCGGTACTGTAGGGGCCCGGACTGCGGAGTCCCTGTTGCGCCGTCTCCTGCCGCTGTTCTTGTTCGCCTGCGCCGTCCCGGAGGCTCCTCCCGCTGAGGACCCGCGGACCTGCGACGCCGGCGCTGAGAAGATCGGGGTGCTGACCTCGGTCGTGTTCGCGCGGCCGGATGAGCACGGTCAGATCGCGGGCTTTGACCTGGACCATGACGCCACCGGATTTGGCGGGATCGGCGGCTGCGGCGTGACGGATGACGTGTCGCCGGACGGCGTGGCGGGCATCGACAGCGTGTTCGCGCGCCTGCTCCCCGCGCTGGAGTTGACCGAGGCGCAAGCGGTCGAAGAGATCATGCAGGAGCTGATCAACTCCGGGCAGATCTTGATCCTGTGGGACCTACACGGACTCGACGATCTGTCGTCGGACTCGTGCGCCACCGTCGAGCTGCTCCGTGGCCAGGACGCGCCGCTCATCGGCGGTCGCGGCTTCATCAACCCCGGCCAGACCTTTGACGTGCTCGCCGGCTTCACGCCGATCGACGCCGGTGAGGTCACCGTCCAGGACGGCACGTTCCAGGCGAGCGGCTTCGACTTCGACCTGCCGTTCAGCTTTCTCGGCACCTTCATCGACTTTGTCCTGCACGACGCGGTGATCCAGGTCACGCTTCAGCCGGACGGCACGTTCACCGGCATGCTCGGCGGCGGCATCGTGCTCGAAGACGTCTTCCGCGTCGCGAGCGAAAACAACATCGACCCCGCCATCGTCGGGCTACTCCAGAACCTGGTAGTCCCCATCGCGGACCTCGCCCCGGACGAGTCCGGCAAGTGCACCCAGATCTCGGTCACGCTCGCGTTCCACGGCGTGCCCGCCTTCCTCTACGAGACGCCCGCCCCTGAGGCAGACGACTCCGACTCTCCCACCGCCCTCGACACGGATCTGTAGCGAATGGCCGTCGAGCACCACGTCCTGCTGATCGAGGACAACGACGTCGATGCCGCCGTGTTCGAGCGGTACGTCACCGCCATGCCCGGCTGGGTCGTCACGCGCACGCGCAGCCTGGAGGAGGCCGAGGAGGAGATCAACCGCGTCGGCGCGTCGTGGTTCCACCTGGCCGCGGTCGACCTGACCCTGCCCGACGCCGTCGACTTGGAGTCGATCGCGTTTGCCCGCGAGTTCTTGCCGCAGGCCGCCTGCGTCGCGGTCACCGCGCGCAACCCCGCCGAGGTCGATGAGCGCGCCCTGCGCGCAGGCGCCGCCGACTTGCTCGTAAAGATGCAGATGAACGCCCGAGGCGTTCAGCGCGCCTTGAGCCACGCCGTCGAACGAAACGAGCTGGTCCGTTGGCAGCTGGACTCCGAGCGCAACCTGCGCAGCGTGCTCGGCGCGTGGAACGACGCCCTGTTCGTGGTCGACGAGTCCCGCAAGGTGCTGTTCCGCAACGACGCCGCCGCCAACTACGCGGACGCCATGACCGTCGACGGCGGTCAGCGCTTCGCGGTGCCGATCGATCCGGGCGACGTGCTCCAGGTCGAGCTGCCTCGCCCCGGCGGCGAGCCCATCCCCGTCGAGCTGCGCTCCTGGCGCATCACCTGGGCGAACGAAGCCGCGCGCGTGATCATCCTGCGCGACCGCCTGGCCGAGCGCGCCGCCGAGCGTGCCCGCGCGCGCATCGAAGAGGCCGAGCGCCGGGCGCACCTGGGCGAAGGCGCCATGGCCGGCGTGCACGACATCGGCAACCGCGTCACGTCCATGCTCGACGTGCTGCAGGACGCGCGCGACGCGCTGGCCGCCGTCACGTCGGACCGCGACGATCGGCTCGCGAACGCCCTCGCCACGCTCGACGCCTCGTGCAACCACATCGCCGCGGTGGCGCGTGACAGCCGCCGCGCCGCGCACGAGGTCCGCCACATCCGCGCGCCGATTGACGTCGCCGCGTTCGTCCGCACCTGCTGCGACGCCATGCGCTCGTCGATCGAGACGTCCGCCCGCCTGCGCCTGCAGCTCGAGCCCGCCGCCGAGGTCCTGGGTGACCCGGTCGCGCTCGGCCGCGTGATCGACAACCTGCTCGCCAACGCCGTGCAGGCGATCGGCCGCGGCGCGCCCGAGCGCAACGAGATCCGCGTGTCCGTGCGGCAGGAAGGCGACCGCGTCCTGGTCGAGGTGGCCGACACCGGCCCCGGCGTCCCGGACTCCGTGCGCGACCGCTTGTTCGAGCGCCTCTTCACCACCAAGGCCACCGGCACCGGCCTGGGCTTGGCGAACGTGCGCGACATCGTCACCGAGCACGGCGGCACCGTCGAGCTGAGCCCGGCCAGCGGCCACGGCGCGTGCTTTGTCGTCTCGCTGCCCGGCATCCGCGCGCGCGTGTCGTCGGTGCGCATCCTCATGGTCGAGGACCGCCCCGAGGTGGCCCGCGCCAACCAGCGCATCCTGTCGGGCCGTTACCACGTCGACTTGGCCGTGGACGGGCGCGAGGCGCTCGACCGCATCCAGGCCAACGAGCCCTACTCGGTCATCCTGTGCGACCTCGACATGCCCGGCATGGACGGCCGCGAGTTCTTCGAGACCCTCGCCGCCGACCGCCCCGAGCTCACGCAGCGCGTGGTGTTCTGCTCGGGCGGCGCCACGTCCGAGGAGCTCGACAAGTTCCTCGATCGCACCGGCCGCCCGTGCCTGCCCAAGCCCATCGACCTGGGCGAGGCGATCGCCGCCATCGACGCCGCCGCCGGTCCGGACATCTAGGGCGCAGCGCGCTGGGTCGGCCCGGGGTCGTCGAGCGACCGGAGGGCAGACGCCGCCCGATCGTCAGATCTGGTAGTGCGCCCGGTCGCCCATGTCGTGTGTCAGCGGCATGCGGAGCTTGGCCATCGCCACCGCCGCCACGCCGATCGCGCTCAGGCCAAAGCACACCGCGGTCAGCGTGTCGTGGCCCCAGTGGTTGGCGAGCACGCCCACCACCAGCGCCGCCGGCGTCAAGCGCACCAGCGGGATGCGAAAGCAGAACCACTCCTTGAGCACCAAGGCCGAGAGCGCCGCCAGCGACAGCCCGAGGCCCAGCGTGGTGAGCGGACGGTTCGCCACGTCCGCCGCCGCCCACGCCAGCAGCGAGCCCCAGCCGAGCCACGCGATCACCCACCGCACGCGCTTGTCGTACAGGTGCATGTTCCCGACCGACAGGATCACGGCGAAGGTCAGCAGCGCGATCGGCCGCTTGGCCTCGTGGTGCACGGACAGCTGCATCGCCGTCAGGCCCAGCCCCACCGACGACAGCACGAGCCCGGTTCGGTACGCCAGGATCGATCGCCGATCAAAGGCGTCCAGGACTTCAATGTGCTTGGGGTGCGCCATGCTCGGACTCCGGACAAGCGGCCTTGTCACCCCAACCTTAGCGCACGCCGCCCGGCGCGCACCCAGGGAGGGTATATCGGCGGGCGGAGGCGCCGTTGTCGTCCGACGCTCGACCCACATGGCCGGACCTGGCGCCGCTCCTCCGCGGCGCGGCGCTCGACCGCGACGCGGTGTGGGCGGTGATCGAACGGCACGCGGAGTTCGCGTACGGCGCGGTGCGGCGCGTGATCGCGGGCGCGCGTGACGTCACCGCGCGCCACGACGGCAACGCGGATCTGGCCGCGCGCGAGGCGCTGTCGTGGTCGATCGACAAGCTCTACGCGCGCGTGGTCAAGCCACCGCCTGGCCTGCCGGTCTCCGCCCGCCGTGACGGCAGCCCCGGCGACGCCGCCGCCTGGTACCGCCTGGTGTGGTCGAACCTCGCCCGCGACTGGTGCAAGGCGCAGCGCCGCCAGTGGCGCCGTGAAGAGGCGATCGACGACGCCCGTCCGCCCGCCTCACCCGAGCCTGACCCGTGGGACGACGCCGCCCTGCGCGGGCTGCAGAACCTGCTCGCCCGCACCGAGCGCTCCGGCGTGTCGGCCACCCACGTGCTCACCTACCTGGCGCTCGTGAAGCCCGACCGGCTCGACGCCCGCCTCGTCGACCTCGCCACGACCTTCATCGCGTCCGCCGGCTCGCGCTCAGGCGCCATGGGCCTCGCGCGGCCGTCCGTCGAGACGTGGACGTTGCTCCAGCGCTGGCGCGACACCCACGACGGCGCGACCGACACCTCGCGCGCTCGCATCACGCTCGCCTGGATCTTGCGCAGCCAGGACGACGGCGACCCGGCCACCTGGAAGGGCCGCGCCCCGGCCGACGCGCGCACCGCCACCGTCACCGTCGGCAAGTGGGCCATCCGCTGCGCCGACGCCCTACAGCTCCCTCGGGCATGAACATGGGCTGTCCACACCCGGCCAAGCACGTCGTCCTCCTCGTCCCCCGGAGGTCTGCATGACGCACCCGATCTTCGACGCGCTGAGCGCCCGGCGCCCTGGCGTCGACGCGCTGGCCGCGGGTCACGGTGACCCGCTCGACCTGGCCGCCGCCTGCCTGCCCGACGTGCCCACACAGCTCGCCCGCGCCGCCGCGCGCACCGTCGACGCCCGCGTCGACACCCCGTTCGCCGACCCACAGGCGAACGACGACGCGCCCGCGATGCGCCTCGCCGTGGCCGCGACGCTCGCCGAGCTGCTCCCCGACGCGGGCTCCACACGCCGCTGGGCCGACCAGGCGCGCGGCCTGATCGCCGACGCCGAGTCGCGTCCGCGCGTTTGGCGCGACCTGTCCGAAGACGCGATCGCCCTGTCCTCCTCGCTCAACTTGGAAGGTCGTGGCGCCGCGCTGCTCGACGCCGTCGCGAACGCCGCGCTCCACGTCGTCCCGCCGGGCGCCATCCACGCCGCGCAGGAGCTGGTGGCCGCCGCCGCGCGACGCGCTCGCCTGGAGGACGCGCGACGCTGGCTGCGCTTGGTGCCCCAGGCCTCGCGCCCGTCGTTCGACCGCGCCTTCGACCAGCTCGCGCAGCGCGCGGTGCCCATGGCCGCCGCCGCTGAGGCGCCCGCGGCACTCGCCCGCGTGATCCTCGGCCACGCGTTCGACGGCGAGGTCACGCTCGCCGTGCTGCCCAACGGGCTCGTGGTGGAGTGGGACGGAGACAGCGCCCCGCCCGACACGCTGCACGTCGACGATCGGCTCGCCAAGCCGCTCCCGGACGGCGCCAGCCTCGCCGCGCGCGGCTGGTGGCTGGACGCCGACATCGGCGAGATCACGATCACCCGCGACGGCACCGTCACGTCGATCGCGCAGGTCCGATGACCGATCGGGTCGAGCTCCGACGTCGCACCCTGGGCGCGCCCGACACGCTGCGCGCGGCGCTGCGGCGCCTGGCGGAGGACCCGACCGCGCCCCGCCTGACCCGCAAAGAGGCCGAGCGCGCGCTCGCACAGGTCGAGGTCTCCCCGCGCGGCGTCGGCGTCGTGCCCTTCGCGATCGTGGACGGCGAGGGCGACGGCGCCGTGCTGTTCGCGGTCGCCACCGAGGGTCCACGGCCCGACCTGTTCCCCGCGCCGCGCGCGCAGGTCGATCGCGTCCGCGCCTGGCTCGCCGCCACGTGGCCCACGCTGCCGTTCGCCGGGCTGCACCTGCACGTGAGCGCGCCTGAAGGCGCCCGTTGGTCGGGTCGCTCCTGCGAGCTCGCCCTCGCGCTCGCGGCGCTGTCCTGCGAGCTCAAGCGCGCGCCCGATCCACACGTCGTGGTGACCGGCGCAGTCGGCGCGCCGGGTCAGGCCGAGGCGGTCCTGCACGTCGAGGCCAAGCGCGCGATCGTGGGGCGCGATCGACCCGACGACGCGCTGTTCGCGCCCGGCGACGCGACCCTCGCGCCGCTCCTCGACGCCGTGCTCCCGGGCGCGACCGCCGCGATCTCCGCGCGCCCGCGTCGCCACGCCGGCGCCGACGCACGGCGCGCGCTCGACGCGCTGCTCTCCGGCAAGCACGACCTCGCCGGCGAGCTGGCGTCGCGCGCCGTCGCCGCGGACGTGTCTGACGCGCCGACGATCGCGCGGGCGCGCTGGGTGGAGGGCGCGTTGGCGCTGCACGCGGGTCACGTGGAGCGCGGGCTCGCGTCGCTGCACGCGGCCGCCGCCGCGCTGCCCGCGTGGGTCGACCACACGCACGACATGGCCGACGCCCTCACCGCCGAGGAGCTCGACGCGTACTTGATCGTCGCCTTGATCGACGCAGGCCGAACGCGCGCGGGCGCGACCCACGCCGCCGAGGTGCTCGCGCGGCTTGAGCGTGTCGCGGATCGGTCGCGACGCTGGCGCGCGGTCACGCTGCAGGTCGCGGGCTCTGCGCACCGCGCCGCCGTCACCCGCGGCGCGCTGCATGAGGCCGCGGACCTGCTCACCGGCTGGTCGCTCGATCGCGCCGCGCTGGTCGATCAACGCGCGCGCGCGCTCGGAGATCTGGCCGAGGTCGCGCGCCGCGCCGGGGATCGACGCACGGCCGAACGACATCTCGACGACGCGATGGACGCGCTCGCCGACGCACCGGACGACGGTGGTCGCACGCACGCGTTCCTTGAGTTGTTCCGCGCACGGCTTCACGCGGAGGACGGCGTCGAGATCCCCGCGGCGCGCGGCGACCTTCCGCGCTGGCCCGCGCTCGCGTTCCACCTGCTCCGCACACGCCGCGGCGGCGCCGACCTCCGCGCGCTGCACGTCGACCCGGTCGTGCGGTCGAGCGCCCCGCTGCGTGGTGTGGTGATGGCGGAGATCGCGTGGCACGCGCTCCACGACGGGCCGTTCGCGTCGATGCGTGCCGAGCTTCAGACCGACGCCGCCGCACACCTCACGGACGACCCACAGGCCGCCGCGCTGTTCGCGCGCGTCGCGGCGGGCGCCACCGACGACGACCTGCGCGAGCTGCGCAGGCGCGCGCCCTACGGCTGATCAGCGCAGCGGGCCCCACGCGCAGCGGAAGCCCACGTCGACCAGCTTCACGTCGGGCGCCACGGGGGTGCGGATGGTCGCGCGCAGGTTCACCGGGTCAGACTCGGTCCAACCGCCGCCGCGCTGGATCTTGAGCGTGCCGGACAGCGGACCGTAGGGATCGGTCGCGTCGGCGGCGGTCGGACCCGAGGGGTCGTACCAGTCGGCCACCCACTCCAGCACGTTGCCGGCCAGGCCGGAGATGTGGGTGCCGGGCGTGTCGCCGAACAGCTGGTTGTAGGCGTGGGTGCCGGTGCCCGTGCACGTGCCGGTGACCATGAAGCGCTCCCAAGGCCGCGCCGGGTTGGCATCGTACACGCCACAGCCCGGATCATTGCCCCACGGGAAGATCCGGCCCTCAGGCCCGCGCGCCGCGAACTCCCACTCCGCCTCGGTCGGCAGGCGGGCGCCGATCATCGCGCAGAAGCGCGCCGCGCCCTCCCACGTCACCATGTTGATCGGGTGGTCGCGCAGGTCATCACGGCCGTAGTTGGCGCCGTCACCGTGCCCGAACATGTCCTCGGAGCACCAGGTCCCCTGGCAGCGCTTCACGTCGTGGATGCCCACCGCGTTGCGGTGGATCCAGAAGGTCGACACGGTGACGCGATGCGGAGGGCCCTCTGAGGGCGCGGCGTTCGGGTCGTACCCGGGCTTGTCAGGAGACGTGCTCTGCGCGCCCATCAGGAAGGTGCCCCCCTCCACGCGCTGGAAGCAGTCATTGCTGCCCATGCCCTCGCCGCACCACATCTCGGGCGGAGGCGCGTCCAAGAACGGGTTCGACGTATGGACTGGGTCGCGTCCGGCCTGATCGGCGCGGAGCGGGTCGGTCTCGCTGCGGACCTCCACCCCGTCCGAAGCGCCGTCGCCGTCACTGTCGGGGTTCTTGGGATCAAGCCCGCGCGCGATCTCGTCGGCGTCGGAGAGCCGGTCGGAGTCCTGGTCCGGCAGGCCGCCCCACAGCCCGCAGCCGCTCAGCGCGAGCGCCAGCCACGGCGCCCTCACTTCGCACCGCCAAAGCACAGCACGTGGTCGAGCGTACGAACGAACAGGCGATCGCGATCGAAGACGAGGGTGCTGCGCAGCGGCTCCCAGACGCCCATGTCCTTGGCCTGCCCTTGGGGCGTGATCACACCAAGCGCGCCGCTCTCCGAGGAGATCCACAGGCTGCCGTCCACCGACACCGGGCTTGAGTAGACCAGCCCCAGCGCCTGCTTTCCGAGCACCGTCCCCAAGTCCGTCACCGCGCCGGTCGCGGGATCGATCCGCCAAACGTTCGCGCCGCGATCGACCGAGAACAGCGCCCCCGCCGCGAACGCAGGCGACGTGTAGAGCGGCTCCTTGGTGGGGAGGATCTGATCCCAGCGCTTGGTCGCGCGCACGTCGCCTGGGCCCACCTCGGCCAGACGCCACGACACCGCGTGGAGCGGCTGCCCCGTCTCGATCTGGTGCTCGGCGTGGCCGCCCACGTAGAACACGTCGTTGCCGATCACCTGCGGACCCGCGAACCACAGGTCGCCCAGGCCCTTGCTCAGGACGTAGCCGTCCACGGCGCGGACCAGCTCGCCCGACGGCGTGAGCAGCACCGTGGTGTGGCCGACGTGCGCCACCGCTGGCGTGCCAAAGTCCGCGTAGGGCACGCTGCGCCAGAGCTCTCGGCCGGTGGCCGGGTCCAACGCCAACAGCTGCGCGTGCGGCACGATCAGCATGCCGTCCACCACCACGAGCGACGCGCCGCTGCCGACCATGTACCCGCGGGGCGGCTTGGCCGCGGGCCCCGCCCAGCGCGACCAGAGGCGCTTGCCGGACGGGTCGAACGCCGAGACCACGCCGTTCCCAGTGAGCACGTAGAGTCGCGCGCTGTCGCTGGCCGGGGTGTGTGTCGTGTAGCCGATGATCTCGCGGTTGGGCGGCGTCAGGAAGGGCGCGAAGCCGTCCACCAGCGCGCGCGCCGACGCGAGCTTGGACGAGAGCGCGGCGATCTGCGCGGTGATGGCCGCGTCTCCGGGCGCCGCGCGCAGGGCGCGTCGGGCGGCGCCGTACTGGGCTTGGAGACCGGCGACGTCCTTCTCGGCGACGACGGCCTGCTCGCGACGGGCGGCGAACGACACCCGCTCGTCCGCGGAGAGCGTGTCCGAGTAGTCGTTGGTCGCGGTCCACCGCGTCCGACCGGTCGCCGCGTCCAGGCACCACACGGTCGTCGGCTCGGACAGGCCACACACCATGCCCGCGAACATCACCGGCGAGCTGTTGCTCCACGACGAGGTCGGCACCTTCCAGGTGGCGTCGGTCAGGGCCTTCCACTGGGCGGGCGAGTGGCCTTCGTAGGCCACACCCGCGTTGCGGAACTCCGACGCCGTCGCGACGGAGGACCACAGGAACCCGACCAGCGCTGACAGGAGGAGGCGCATCATGCGCACGGTAACACGCACCGCTTGAAGGAGGTTCCCGACCCGAGGTGGGTCAGGGCCTACTCACACTCCGTGCCCGTTTGGACGGCGCGCAACACTCCCCAGTATCGGAGGACGGAGGGACCGGATCGGACACTTGCACGCTCCTGGAGTGGCCAAGAGCGTCGGTATGTCCGACCTGGCGTAGGCCCAACCCTTACCGAGGGCCGCGCGGGTCCACCGGGGTGCGCGGGAAGCCCGGCGCCTTGGACACACCGGCCTCAATCGCGCCCATCACCGCCAGCGCGATGTGCTCCTCCCAGGGGCGCGCGATGATCTGCGCGGCCACCGGCAGCCCGGCGCTCCCTGCCTCAAAGCGCGCGGCCTTCTTGTCCAGCCGGTCGACCAGGTCGCCGCGCACCTGCTCGTCGTCGCGCACGGTCGACACTGGCACCACGCCTGCGGGCAGGTCGAGCAGGTTGTAGCGCATGGTGTGCCAGGCGCCGGCGCTCCAGTCGTGCGTCTCCCCAGGGATCGCGGCCGGCGTGACCGTCGGCGGCCCGACGAGCGCGTCGATGCCGGCCTCGCGCCACGCCGCCATCTCGGCCTGCTTGAGCTCATTGCGCAGCACCACCAGCGCCCAGTGGCGGGTGACCGACTTCTCGCCGAGCGCGCCGAGCATGCGGCTGACCCGGGACTCGCCGGCGGCGCCCAGGGCCTGCGCCAGCCCCTTGCGGACGACCGAGGGCAGGCGGCCAAGCCGCGCGACCGACTTGAGCTGCGGCGTGATCGCCTCGCCCTCGATCACGGCCAGGCCGGTCTTGAAGCCGTCGGCCGACAGCAGGCCGAAGTAATCCTCGAACATGTCCCACGACCGCGGCGGCGTGTACGGCACCACCTTGACGCCCGCAGCGCGCAGCGCTTCCACCGCCTCCCGCACGGCACGACGCACGGACGCGGCCGGCGTGAAGATGCCGTCGTCCTCGTAGTAGCCGACCGTGATCTTGGACAGGTCGACGGTGGTCGGGTCGACGAACGGGATGGGCGGGACCAGCGAGTCGAGCGCGTGCTGCCGCTCCGGCGACAGCGCCTTCATCAGCATCACGACGTCGGCGACGGTGCGCGCCATGGGGCCCGCCTGCCCGCGGATCGCCTCCTGGCCGGGCTGACCGCCCGCGACGCCAACCATCGACCAGCGACCGGCCGTCGGCTTCAGGCCGCAGATGCCGCACCACGCCGCTGGGTTGCGGATCGATCCGCCGATGTCGGTGCCCAAGCCGGCAGGGGACGACCCTGACGCGATCAGCGCCGCCTCGCCGCCGGACGACCCACCCGGCACGCGGCCGGTGTTCCACGGGTTGTAGGTGGTGCCCCAGATGTCGTTGTGCGACTCGATCGCCAGCAGCAGCTGCGGGACGTTGGACTTGCCCAGGATCACGCAGCCCGCGTCGAGCGCGGTCGCGACGAGCGCCGAGTTTGCCGTGGCCTTGCGGGCCAGGCGCGCGCGCACGCCCACGGTAGCAGGGGTGCCGACGAGCCCGAAGTTCTCCTTCACGGAGATCGGCAGGCCCGCGAGCGGCCCCAGGGCATCGCCCCGCGCGCGGGCCGCGTCCACCTGGCGGGCCGCGGCGAGCGAGGCGTCTCGGTACTGCTCGGTGAAGCCGCGGACCGCGCCCTCCACCGCGTCCGCCCGCGCGTGAAGCGCGCGCACCAGCTCCTCCGACGACACCGCACGCGACTGGAGCGCGGCCACCATCGACACCGCGGACTCTTCGTACAGGGCCATCACCACCTCCGTGCGCGCCCCTAACGTCCGCGTCTGTCCGGGTCGCGGCGCGGTCCAGGCGGAAACCAGGACACACTGTCGAGGCATCCCCCCGTCGACCTCGGCTAGGCTGCGGGAATCGAACCGAGGCCCCGATGACTGGCCCCCGCACGCTGCTGCTGTTGGCGCTCTCCGCCTGTACCGGCCTGAACCCCACCCCCGTCGACACCGACGCGGCGGACTCCCTGGCCGACACCGACGTCGCCGCCGACGCGCCCGCCACGCTCGCTGAGCTGGCCGACGCCGACCTGGTCCTCACCGAGGTCATGCTCGACCCCGTCGCCTGCCCCAACTCGCAGTACCTGGAGCTCGAGTACCGCGGCGCCGTGCCCGCCGACCTGTCGGGCCTGATCGTCTCCAGCAGCACGCAGAGCCGAACGCTGCCCGGCCCCATCGCCGTCCGTCCTGGCGATCGCGTCGTGCTCGCCCGCGAGCCGAGCGCGGTGTCCGGCTGCTACGACACGACCGTCGCGGCCGCCTACGACCTGACCCTCGACCCCGCGACCGACACCCTCACCCTGGGCGACGGCGCGCTGCGGCTGTTCGGTGAGGTCGACCTGACCACGCTGCCCCGCCAGCCCGGCGTCGCCGCCGAGCGGGACGACGGCGACGACACCACCTGGTGCGCCGGCACCGACGCGATCGCCGCCACCGCAGACCTGGGCTCGCCCGGGGCGCCCAACGGCGCCTGCGGCGATGAGGACACCGACCCGCCCGAAGACACCGACCCTGGCGCGCTGCTCGCCGGCGTCGACAGCCTGTCGCCCGGAGACCTGACGATCACCGAGCTGATGCCCAACCCGACGGCCGGTGACGACACGCTGCTGGAGTACGTCGAGGTGCTCAACCACACGGCCGCGCCGGTGGACCTGCAGGGGCTGGTGCTGGAGGACGCGAGCACGGTGGCCTTCCGGGTCACGGGACACCCTGCCGTGGGCGCAGGCCAGCGGCTGGTGCTGGTCCGCGACCTCACCGCGTTCGCCGCCGTCTACGGCGTTACCGCAGGCGCGGTCGAGGGGATCGGCCTGAACAACAGCGGCGACCTGCTCCGGGTGTCGAACCGCCTCGGCGTGATCGACGAGGTCGACTTCCGCACGTGGAGCGTGCCGACCGGCGCGTCCTTGCAGCGCGACGAGGTCGGCGCGTGGTGCGCATCCACCACGCCGATTGGCGCCACGGCCGACAAGGGCACACCGGGCGCCGCGAACACCACGTGCGACGCCGCCGCGGACACCGACGCGGTCGGCGGCGACCCGCCCGCCGACACCGACGCGGTCGGCGGCGACCTCGCGACCGACACCGACGCGGTCGGCGGCGACGCGCCCCCGCTCGCGCTTGCCGACCTCGCGCCGGGCGACCTGGAGATCGTCGAGTTCATGGCGGACCCGTCCGCCTGCACCGACCCGAGCGGCGAGTACGTCGAGCTTAGGGTCAGGACCACCCGCCCCGTCGACCTCGCGGGGTTGGTTCTCGCCGACGCCGTCACCCACAAGACCTTCGCCGCGTCCCACGTGGTCCAGCCCGACGCGCGCGTCCTGTTGTTCCTGAGCGGCTCGACCAACTGCTACGGGCTGGCCGGCCTGCCCTACACCGGCCTCACCCTGAACAACTCCGGTGGCGACCAGATCCGGATCGAGGACGGCGCCGGCCGCGCGCTCGACTCGCTCGACTACGGCGGCTGGCCGCTCACCACCGGGCGCTCCTGGGAGCGCGACTTCTCGGGCGCGTGGTGCCTGGGCGACGTCGACATCGCGGGCACCACCGACCAGGGGACACCGGGCGTCGCCAACGGCGCATGCCCCGGCACCGACACGGGCGGCGCGGACACGGACAGGGGCGGCGCCGACACCGACACCGTCACGCCCGCGGGGCCGATCGGGGTCGACACGGGCGCGCACACCGGTGACACGGCGACAGCGTCTGCGGCTCGCGCGCACGCCCACGGTGTGGTGTTCGGAGGCTTCCCATAACGACGCTGAACATGCAGCTGCTCTTGCTCGCTGTCGTCCTCGCGCCGCTCGCCTGGACCTGGGCGTTCGTGTTGTTCACCTGGAGCGTACGCGCCCGGTACGGCGCCCGCCGCGACCGCCCGCTCCCCAAGCGCACGCTGCTCGAGCAGATCGCCGTGCTTTGGCGCGAGGTCGTGGCGCTGCTGCACGCCCAGTCCTGGCACCTGTCGCTGCCGTTCACGGCCACCCACACCAAGCCGGCCGCCCCGGTCGACAACCCGGTGCTGTGTGTGCACGGCTTCACCCAGGACGCGTCGAACTGGCGTAGGGTGCGCGCCGCCCTGCATGCTCGCGGTCGGCAGGTGGACGCGGTGAGCATGGGCTACCCGCCGCGCGCGATCGACCGCTACGTCGACGCGCTGGAGCGGCGCACCGACGCGCTGCTCGCCACCACCCAGGGCCCGATCGACGTGGTCTGCCACTCCATGGGGGGCGTGATCCTGCGGCTGCTGCTGCGCAAGCGCCCGGACATCGCCGCGCGGCTGGGGCGCGTGGTGACGGTCGCTACCCCCCACCGGGGCACGGCCGCGGCAAAGGGTGTGCTGCTCGCCGAGACACGTCTGCTGTCTCGCGGGAGCGACGCGCTCCAGTTGTTGCCCATGCTGCCCAAGCTCGCGCCGCACGCGTTGATCGTGTCGATCGGCAGCCTGGACGACGCCACCGTCTACCCAGAGCCCACCACACGCGCGGGCGGCGCACACATCACGCTGAGTGGCCTGGGCCACGCGGCGGTGATCTCCGACCCGGAGGGCGTGGACGCCATCGTCCGCGCCCTCCACGAGCCCTGGATCAAACCGACTTGAGCTGACCCTCGTAGAACGCCTCGATGACGTCGGCGTTCTTCTTCTCGACGACCTTGCGCTTGACCTTGAGCGACGGCGTGAGCTCGCCGTCCTCGATGCTGAAGTCCTTCTCCAGCAGCGCGAAGTTCTTCAGCGTCGAGTAGCTGGGCAGCTCGGCGTTGATGGTCTTCACCGCGTCCTCGACGAGCTTGCGGACCACAGGCTCCTTGGACAGGCGCGCGTAGTCGGCGTCGCTCATCAGCTGGCCCACGGGGGGAGCGGCGGCGAGCAGGTTGTGCTGCACGGCCCACTCGGCCAGCGTGGCGCCGTCCATGGTGACCAGCGCGATGCAGAAGTTGCGGGCGTTGCCGTGCACCAGCACCTGGCTGATGTAGGGGCAGAGCGCCTTAAGACGCGACTCAAGCGCCTGCGGAGCGACGTACTTGCCGCCCGAGGTCTTGATCAGGTCCTTCTTGCGGTCGGTGATCTTGAGGCGGCCCTTGGCGTCGAGCTCGCCGATGTCGCCGGTGCGGAGCCAGCCGTTGTCGAGCGTCTCCGCCGTCTGGTCGGCCTTGTTCCAGTAGCCGCGCATGATGCCGCGACCACGGATCAGGATCTCGCCGTCCGCCGGTTCGATCTTGATGGTGATGCCGGGGACGGGCGGGCCGACCGTGCCGAACGCGAAGCTGTCGGGCAGGTTCACGAAGCTGGCGGCGCTGGACTCGGTCAGGCCGTAGCCCTCGAGGATGAGCATGCCGCAGGCGTGGAAGAACTCGGCCATGTCGCGCGAAAGCGGCGCCGAGCCCGAGATGAAGAAGCGAATGCGGCCGCCGAAGCGCGCGCGGATCTTGCTGAAGACCAGCTTGTCCGCGATCTTGGCCTGGAGCGCCAAGAAGCCGGACGGCTCCTGACCCTGCTGACGCAGCGCGCTGACCTGCTTGCCGATGCCGATCGCCCACTGGAAGATCTTCCACTTCAGGCCGCCGCCGGCCTCGGCGGTGGTGACGATCTTGTTGTAGGCCTTCTCGAAGATGCGCGGCGCGGCCGCCATCCAGGTGGGCTGCACGCGGGCGCAGTTCTCGACGATCTTGTCCACGCGGCCGTCGACCGCGGTGTGCACGTTCGCCGAGATGAGGATGACCTCGAGCACCTTGCCGAAGCTGTGCGACATCGGGAGCCAGAGGAACTGCATGTCGTCCGGCTTGAAGATGTCGATGGTGTCCATCGCCTCAGCGATGAAGATCCAGCAGTCTTGAAGCAGCTCGACGCCCTTAGGCTGGCCGGTGGTGCCCGAGGTGTAGATCAGCGTGGCGAGGTGCTCGCGCTTGATCAGCTCGATGCGGGCGGCGTAGGCGGACGGGTCCGCGGCGTCGATCGCCTGGCCTTCGGCCTCGAGCGCGGCCAGGGTGGTGACCCAGCCGTCCGCCGAGGCGGAGCCGTTGATCACGATCACGCGGAACACGTCCGGCAGCTGCGCGCGGACCTTGACCAGCTTGGCGACTTGCTTGTCGTCCTCAGCGATCACGAGGCGCGTGCCGGAGTCGGTGAGGATGTACTCACACTCCTCGGGCGTGTTGGACGGGTAGATCGTGGTGGTGGCGCCGCCCGCGGCCAGGATGGCGAGGTCCGCAAGGATCCACTCGATGCGGGTGCTGGAGAGGATCGCCACGCGATCTTCCAGGCCGATGCCCAGGTTGCGGATGCCGGCGGCGAGGGCGCGAACACGCGCGTCCACGTCCTTCCAGGTGATCTTGTGCCAGACCTCGTTCGCGTCCGGGTACGAGAACGCGGCGTCGTTCGGGGTCTCCAGGCACCGGTAGAGCAGGAGCTCGGAGACGGACGCAAACTTCTTCTCAGCGCGCTTCTTGCGCAGATCTTCGAGCACGGTGGGCTCCTCGGAAGGCGGGTTACCCTGACCATACAACCGCCCCGGCCCCGGACCGCAACCGGCATTCCGTTCGGCGCGAGGTGGTGACGCCGCCCCGAGAGACCGGAGCGCCCTTCCCCGACCCGACGAATCGCCCACGTGCCAGGCCCGTCCCGGATCGCCGATAGGCCCGCGCGCAGGAAGGCGGGGCAAACCTAGGCGGTCGGCGCGACTGCGTCGGTTCGCCACCACGCCGCCAACCGCATAGCGGACACTTGCATCTGCGGTCGGCGGGGGCACGTCCAACGCGCGCTCCATTCGACCCGATCGCGGTCCGCTTAAATTTCTGCCGGTTTCGTTCTGGAGTTTCGTCATGAGCACATCGACCGATGTCGTCGTCGTGGGCGCGGGCCTGGCGGGGCTCTCGGCGGCCCGCCGGCTGGTGGACGCCGGCCTGAGCGTCGTGGTGCTTGAGGCCCGTGACCGGGTCGGCGGTCGGACCCACTCCATCGACGTGAACGGCTCGCGCATTGACGTCGGCGGCCAATGGATCGGCCCCGGGCAGACCAGCATGTACGCGCTGCTGGAGGAGCTCGGGCTGGAGACCCACCCCACGCCGGTCGGCGGCCGCCAGATCCTGGACCGCGCCGGCAAGGTGAGCGGCTACGCGGGCACCATCCCCAAGCTGGGCCCCATCCACCTGGTGCAGCTGCAGTGGGCGCTCACGCTGATCAACCGCGTGTCAGGCCGCGTCCCGCCCGACCGCCCCTGGGACACGCCCGACGCCGCCGAGCTCGACGCCATCACGGTGGACGCCTGGGTGCGCAAGTGGATCCCGAGCTCCGAGGTCCGCGCGCTGCTGCGTCCGACCATGCGCACCGTGCTCGGCGCCGACCCGGGCGAGATCAGCCTGCTCCACTTCGCCTGGTACGTGTCGTCGGCGGGCGGCTTCATGCCCCTGGTCGACGTGGAGAACGGCTTTCAGCAGGACCGCATCGTGGGCGGCGCGCAGACCGTCTCTGAGCGGCTCGCGGACAAGATCGGCCGCGACAACATCCACCTGAACACGCCTGTCCGCGCCGTCCACCGCGACGACGAAGGCGTCACCGTCGAGGCCGACGGCAAGAGCTGGCGCGCCCGCCGCGTCATCGTCGCCGCACCCCTCGGCCTGCTCGACCGGATCCGCTGGGAGCCCATGCTGCCCCCCATGCGCGACCAGCTTCACCAGCGCTGCCCGGTCGGCGCCACCGTGAAGGTGTTCGCCGCCTACAAGGAGTCCTTCTGGCGCAAGAAGGGTCTGTCGGGCGAGGCGGTCTGCACCGAAGGCCCCATCTCGGTGGTGTTCGACAACACCGCGCCCGGCGGCAAGCCCATGCTGCTCGCGTTCGTCACCGGCACGCCGGCGCGTGGCTGGTCCGAGCGCGACCCCAAGGAGCGCGTGGGTGAAGTGCTCAAGCTGCTCGCCAGCTACTACGGCGACGAGGCGCTCACGCCCGACTGGACGCACGAGCAGGACTGGTCGACCGAGCCCTGGTCGGGCGGCTGCCCGGTGACGCAGTTCCCGCCCGGAACCCTGTCGGTGTTCGGGCCGTCGCTGCGCAAGCCGGTCGGTCGCGTGCACTGGGCGGGCACCGAGACCGCCGAGCGCTGCACCGGCTTCATGGAGGGCGCGGTGGTGTCCGGCGAGCGGGCGGCCGCCGAGGTCCTGAAGGCCGGGAAGCGCTGAGCGCAGGCGTCACGCCTCAGCGAAGGGGCGCGAACACCACCACCACCGCCACGATCCACAAGAACACGGCGAACCCGCGCATCACGCGGCGCAGGTGCTCGGCCGGGGCGCGGTCACGGAAGCGGTTCAGCAGGCCGATCATGGTCAGCTGCCAGGACGTGACCCCGAGCGCGAACGACAACGCGAAGACCAGCCCCATGAACGGGTTGGCGACCGGCGCGCCGTGACTCAGCAGCACGGTCGCCACCGTCCCCGAGGTGACGAAGATGCCCGGGTTGGCGCCCGCCGCGATCAACCCGACGATCACGCCGCTTCGCTTGAAATTGTCCTCGCGCTCGCCCACCTTGGCCCGCCAGAGCATGGCGCCGACCACCACCAGGATGCCGGCCTCCAGCACCAGCCCCGCCTGCTCCAAGCCCTCGATCCGGTGCAGGCCCGCGCCCGTCACGCCGTACCAGGAGGCGGCCCCCCAGGCCGCGAACGGCAGGAAGGACCCGGCGACGATCTCCGCGGCCCGAGCCGAGCGACCATGCAGCGCATCAGACGCCACCAACGCCGCGATCGGCCCCGCGGGCGGGATCGTCAGCACGTAAGACATGGCGAAGCAGGCGACGGCGGTCAGGAACACAAGCACGTCCGGGCGACCCCTCTACCCCCGGGGGCCATGAAAATCCCACGCCAGATGTCAGGACGGGTACGTTATGGGGCGCGCGCGTCACCAAACGGTGGCGAAAACGTGAACGCCCGCCGCTATCTCCACGTGAGTCATGCGCAGGGCCAACGAGGATCCTCGATGTCGAACGGACTCTGGGCTTGGGATGTCTCCGCGCTCGTCTACGCCCGCACCTACGGTCCGCTCGCGCACCGGCTCGATGACGAGATCATCTCCGCGACCAAGGCCGCCTTCCAGGGCGGCGTGATCGTCGACTGCGGCTGCGGCCCGGGCGTCGTCACGGCCAAGCTCGCCGCCGCGGGCCCGCGCCTTGTGGTTGCGGTCGACGTCAGCCAGAAGATGCTGGACCAGGTGGCGCCCCGCGACAACGTCGTCACGCTCCAGAGCGTGGTCGAGGCCGGTACGCTCACCAAGCTCCGCGGAGAGCACGCCCCCGAGGGCTTCTCACTGATTCTCTTCAAGCGCAGCTTGTACCACCCGCATGACCAGGCGGTCGCCCTGCTGCGAGACTGCTACGCGAACCTCAAGCCCGGCGGCTCCATCGCGATCGTGCACCCCGAGGGCAGCGTGCTCCGCTATGCGTTCGGCGAGCCGATGCGCCTGCGCAGCTACACGCCGTACCACCTGTTCAACCGCACCATCAGCCGCCTCGGCGTGGCGATCGGCGGCGAGCACTACACGACGCCCACACGCGAGGACCTGCTCGCGCTCGCGGCGGAGGTCGACTCGGCCGCCGAGATCTCGCGCATTCCGCTCGACCAGGCATGCTTCAATCTGGTCCTGATCCGCAAGCCCCTCACCGGTCCCTGAGGGCCGTGCCTGTGAACTCACGGAGCAGCTCACCGCGCGCCGCGCTGGTGATCAACCCCCGGGCGCTCCGCAACCTGCGGAACCCCACCGAGCGCGAGGCGCTGCACCGCGGCTTCGAGCGGGTCGGCGAGGTCGTGGAGACCGCCGAGCCGAGCGATCTTCAGCCGCTGTTCACGCGCTGGAAGAACGAAGGCGTCGGCCTCATCGCCATCTCCGGCGGCGACGGCTCGTTCCACGCGGCCGTCCAGGCGATCTGCGCCGTGTGGCCCGCGAACGCGCTCCCCCAGCTGGTCCCGCTCCACGGCGGCACGCTCGGCGTGGTCGCGCGCGCGGTCGGCGCTCGGCCCGCGCTGGAGGCGGTGCGCCGGCTCCGCGACGACCTGTCGCACGGGCGGCCCCTCGTGGAGGTCCCGCTCGCCTCGCTGGCGGTCGGCTCGCGCGTCGGGTTCAACTTCGGGGTCGGCCTGTTCTGCACGGTGTCCACCCGCTTCATCGAAGGCCGGAGCCGCGGCCCCACCGCCGTCTGGCGCGTTGCAGCCTCCTCCATCGCCAGCGCGCTGGTCGGCGGCGGAATGGCCCACGAGGGCTTCCAGCCCTGGCAGGGAACCATCGCGGTCGACGGCCAGCAGGTTGACCCCGCCACCATGTACGGCCTCTACGCCAGCAGCGTGGCCGACATGTGGAAGCTCCGCGGCTTCCGCAACATCCCCGCTCGGGACGACCAGTTCCGCGAGATGCGGGTCCAGGTCGGCGTGGCCGAGACGCTCCTGCGCTTCCCGGCGTTCGCGCTCGGCCTCCCCGGCGCCATACGGTCGTCCGATAACGGTGGTGCAAGCCGGATCTCGATCACCCACGAGGGGATCTTCGACTACATCTCCGACGGCGAACTCTACACCGGAGAGGGCTCCCTGGAGGTCGGCGTGGGCCCCACCTTCCGCGTGGTGAGCCCGACCGGTCAGGGCGCGCTCGTCCGGAATCCGTGAGCCTGCACCGCAGACCTCCACTCCGCACGCCGCCTGCGCTAGCATCCACCGCCACCAGGGGGCCGCGTGGAGCTCAACGACGATCCGGCATGGGAGTGGCTCAGCACGGTCGCTCGCGACCTGTGCCCGCCAGACGGGGAGTCGCCCAAGGCCGTGACCTGGCGCCGTGACGACGAGGCCACGGCCCTGGTGCGCGAGCTCGATCGTGGCCGCAGCGTGCTGCTCGTGGGCCAGCCGCGCGTGGGCAAGTCGAGCGTCGTGTGGGCCGCCGCCCAGCTCCTGTCCGACGAGCCGCCCCGCACCCGACGCATCTTCGAGCTGTCGACGTCCCGCGTGCTGTCGGGCACCAAGTACCTGGGCGAGTGGCAGACCCGCCTGGAGCGGATCCTGTCGGCGGCCGAAGACGGCGCGTTCGCCCTGTGGTTCACCGACATCGAGAACCTGACGACCGCCGGCCGCACCGAGAACGACAATCTGGCGATGTTCGACACCGTCCGCCCGTGGGTGGAGTCGGGCCGCGTGCGCTTGATCGGCGAGATCACGCCGCTGGCGCGCCTGAGGCTGGAGCGGGTGCAAGGCTTCCTCGACGCGTTCGTCCATCAGGCGATCGAGCCGTTGGCGCCCGACGCGGTGGACGACGTGGTCCGCCACGCCGCCGACGCAACCGGCCTGCGTATGGACGCGGGCGGCCGCAACTCGCTGGTCTCGCTGACCAGCCGCTTCCTGTCGTCCCGACCGCAGCCCGCGCCCGCGCTCGACCTGCTCGCCCGCGTGAAGGACTACCAGGACCAGAAGGCCGGCATCGAGGAGTTTGAGGACGCCACGCCCGCGTTCATCGAGCGCGTGTTCTCGATCTACACGGGCATCCCCCGCTTTGTGGTCAGCCGCAGCGAGACCCGCTCCGCGACACAGATCCGGGCGTGGTTCGAGGAGCGGCTTGTCGGCCAGCGTGAGGCGATCGAGTCGGTGCTGCAGGCGGTGGCGCTGTTCAAGGCGGGGCTCAACGACCCCAAGCGCCCGCTCGGTACGTTCCTGTTCGTCGGCCCCACCGGCGTGGGCAAGACCGAGCTCGCCCGCGCGCTCGCCACCTTCCTGTTCGGCAGCCCCCACCGCATGCTGCGCTTTGACCTAGGCGAGTACAAGGACTGGTCCAGCTTCCAGCGCCTGCTCGGCGACCCGCACCGCCCCAGCGAGCCCGCGCTCCTGGCCGACCCGGTGAAGGCGCAGCCCTTCCAGGTGGTGCTCTTCGACGAGCTGGAGAAGGCGCACCCGAACGTGTTCGACGTGCTGCTCAGCGCGCTGGACGAGGGCCGAGTGTCCACGCCGCGCGGCGAGGTGATCGACCTGCGCAGCACGTTTGTGATCTGCACGTCGAACGTGGGCGCACACGAGGCGGGCAAGGCGCTTGGGTTTGGCGGCGGGAACGACACCACCCGCCGACGCCAGAGCATGATGAGCGCGCTGGAGGCGCAGTTCCGCCCGGAGCTGCTCAACCGCTTCCAGCACATCGTGCCCTTCCACCCGCTCGACGCGTCGCAGATCCGGCGCATCGTGCAGCACGACCTGCGCGACATCCTCCAGCGCGAGGGCATCACCGGCCGCAACCTGGTGGTGGAGGTTGACGACTCCGCGATCGAGCTCGTCGTGCGTGACGGCTTCGACCCGCGCTGGGGCGCCCGCGGCCTCAAGCGCGAGCTGCAACGCCGCGTGGTCACGCCGCTCGCCATGACCATGATGGAGCACGGCCTGGTCGCGGGTCAGATCCTCAAGGTCACCGGCGTCGACGGCCACGTGCGCGTGCGCCAGCTCGACACCGACGCCAGCCACGAGGTCCGCCGCGAGCAGGCGCCGATCGAGATCGGCGGCCGCGTCGCAAGCCGCGAGGACCTCAAGCAGGGCGGCCGCCAGCTCCGCGAAGACCTGGAGGCGCTGGTGCTCGCGCTGGACGTCCCGTCGCTGCAGTCCGCCGCGCAGGCGCTGCTCGACCGCCGCGAGGACCCGTCCTTCTGGCAGGACAACGAGCGTGCCGCCAAGGAGGTGCGCGACCTCGACCGCCTCACCGTGATCTTGGAGCGCGTCGATCGCTTCCACACACGCCTGACCGACTACGACGCCGACCTTGGCCGCGCCGACACGCGCATGCGCCTGCTCGCCATCGCCCGCCGCCTGGAGGAGCTGCGCGAGGCGTCGCTCGCGAACTGGCGCGAGCTGGTGTGGATGGGCCCGGACGGCGCGTGGGACGCGCTGGTCGAGGTGCGCCCGCTCGCCGCCGGTCGCCTGGCGCGCGACACCATCACGCGCATCTACACGTCCTGGGCTGAGCACCGCGACATGGACGTGCTGTGGCTGCACGATCCGGTCGGCGACGACGAGTCCGCGTGGTTCGCCATCCGCGGTCGCCACGCCCACGGCATGCTGCGCCTGGAGGCCGGCATCCACCGCGTCCGCGAGGGTGACGACGCCGCCACCGCGCGCGTGCGCGTCGCGCCGTGGACCGATCGCACCGCGCCCGTCGTGTTCGGCGACCACCGCGCGCTCAAGGCGATCGGCACGTACGGCGGCCGCATCCGCAGCCGCCTCGCCTGCGATGGCGGCATGGTGCTGCAGAACGGCAACACCCTCGCCGAGAACCGACACCTCGCGGTGGAGATCGCCGGCGCGTGGCTGGAGGCGCCGGCGCCGTCCGACGTGATCGTGCGCCGCTACGACCTGCGCGCGCCGCTGGTGCGCGACGTGCTCACCGGCGTGTCGTCCGGTCGACCGGACGCCGTCAGCCCGCCGCGCTTCGACGAGCTGCTCTGCCAACGCATCGGCGTGGACGCGCAGGGTCCAGACGCCGCGTAGCGCGCGCGTTCGAGACCGCGCAGCGCGCTTCGAGGCCCGCGCGCGCGTTCGAGACCACGCAGCGCGCTTCGAGGCCCGACTACCCCGGGTTGTAGGCCCCGTGGTCGCGCCGACGCGCGCTGGTCTTCTCCTCTGCCGACTCCGCGACCACCAGCTCGTAGAGGACCGCCTGCTTGCCCTCCTTGGGGCGCAGGATTCGGCCGAGCCGCTGCACGTGCTCGCGCACGGTCGCGGTGCCAGACAGCACGATCGCCACGTCCGCCGCGGGAACATCCACGCCCTCGTTGAGCACGCGTGACGTGACCAGCACCGGCAGCTCGCCCGACGAGAAAGCGCCCAGCAGCGCGCGGCGCTCCTTCACGTCGGTGTGGTGCGTGATGGCGGGCACCAGCAGCAGGCGGCTGAGCTCGTAGACGGTGGCGTTGTCGTTGGTGAACACGATCACGCGGCCGTCGTGGTGGCGCGCCAGCAGCTCGGCCAGCAGCCGCAGCTTGGCGGGCGCGCCCTGCAGCAGCTCGCGCGAGCGACGCCACGCGCGGAATGCCTCGCGACCGCGCGTCGAGCGACCGCAGGCGCGCAGGAAGTTCTGCCACCCGCTCGCGCCGCCCATGTAGATGCCCTCTTCGTCCACAAAGCCGCGCCAGTTGGCAACCGCCGCGTCGTACGCGGTGCGGTCGGTGGCCGACAGGTGCACGCGCAGGACCTCAGTCCGGTAGGGTGCCAGGAAGTCACCCGCCAGATCGCCGATCTCCTTGCGGAAGACGACCGGGCCCACGAGCGAGTCCAGGCGCTTGTGCAGGCCGTCCGGCCGCTCCAGCGTGGCGGTGAGCCCCAGGCGGAACGGCGCGATCGACGCCTCAGCCGCCACGCCGTAGCTGGCCGACGGCAGGTGGTGGACCTCGTCGAAGACGACCAGGCCAAAGCGCGCGCCCCAACGCTCCGCGTGCATCCACGCCGAGTCGTAGGTGGACACGGTGATGTCCTCGATCTCGTGGTGGCCGCCGCCGAGCAGGCCGATCGGATCGCCGAACGCGCGGCGGAGCTGGTCGTACCACTGGCCCACCAGATCGAGGGTGGGCGCGATGATCAGCGCGGACCGCCCCGCGCGCGCGATGCACAGCTCCGCGACGAAGCTCTTGCCCGCGCCGGTGGGCAGCACGATCACCCCGCGACGGCCCGCGTTCACCCACGCCTCGACCGCGTCCACCTGGTAGCCACGCGGCACGCGGTCGCGCGCGTGCTCGCGGTCGAGGTTCGCATAGGCGCGGGCCTCGTCCACGTAGGGGATCTTGCGGCGGTGCAGGTCGAGCGCGACGTCGGCGTAGCGGATCGCCGGCGCGCGCGGCAGGCCGACGCGCGTGTCGAACACAAAGCCCTCAGGCACATCGTCGGGCGGGAAGCCCTCCAACAGCAGCGTGCCGCGATCCCAGCGGAGCAGGCGCGGCCTCACTTGGCCACCCGATCGAGCGCCGCCAGCACGTCCTTCACCGGCACCACCTGGCTGAACCCGATCACCTCGCCCGGGAACTCGTCGAGCGCCTCCTGGCCCACGTGCAGCTTGGTCGACACCGCGAGCACCATGTTGCCCGGACCGTGCCGACGCAGGCCCTCCAGCCTGCGCTCAAGCCAGTCCTTGCGCCAGAAGCCCACGATCTCCAGGTGGGCGGTGCGCTTGCCGTCGGTGAACGTGAAGTCCGGCAGCACCACGCCGCGCCCGCCCAGCTCAATCGGCGCGGTCGACTCGGTCATCGTCCACTTAGAGCCTTCGGCGACCGCCGCCCAGCGCTCCGCGAACCAGCCCACCTCGCGCGGCGTGTACGCGCCGGTGTCCGACAGGTGGCCGACCAGCTTGTGATCGTGTGTGATCTCCAGGCGCTTGGGGTGCACCGCGCGCGCCCAGGGGACCTCCGCCACCAGACGCCACGCGCCGTCTTGCAGCAGCAGCGCGGGGAAGAACATCGCCAGCTGCATGCCGTAGCGTGTGGACTGCGAGAACAGCGACGTCGGACCGTCGAACACCAGCTCCAGGCTCTCGTCGGCGCGCGAGGCCCGAAACAGCAGCTGGTGGAAGCGCGCGTGGCGCAGGAGCTGTCGCACGCGGCCCGGCGATGGCTTGTCCAACACCACCCGCACCTCGGCGGCGCGCAACAGCAGCGACTGCACCTGGGCCACGTTGTAGCGGTGCAGCAGCGCCGTGGCGTCCAGCGCGCGCCAGCTGCGCACCACCTGGGCGGACGGCAGGTCCGCGTACAGGAACGACCCGAGCGCGTCAGGCGTCAGGCCCACCTCGGCGGCGACCTCGGTGAGCACGTCGCGCGCGCTGACACGACCGAGCGCGTCGCCCCCGGTGAGCGAGAGCGGCCCTCGGGCGCGCGCCCGGCGAAAGACCAGGTCGCGCAGCTCAGAGGGCGGACGTGGCGCGTCCGTGTCGCTCTCAGCGCGGTCGATCAGGATCTTGGCGATCCCCTGCATGACCTTGAGCGATCGGCTCGATCCGATCAGGTCGGTGATCGCCGCGTCCACCTCACCGCGCGTGCCGCCCTCCTCCACCGCGCGCGCGACCACGTCGATCGCGGCCTCGGCGAAGGTCAGCAGCTCGGCCCGCTCGGGGTCGATGAAGGTCGGCTCCAGCGCGGGCCCACGCACACGCGCGCGGACGAGGTCGGCGGTCAGCATGCGGGGCTAGTGCGGGGTGGACGGCACAGCGATGCACGAGTCGAGCACCCAGTCCGACGCGTGAAAGGAGCGAGGCGACTGACGCGCGCGGCCCGACGTACGCACGTCGAGGAACCGGCGCAGCCAGCGGCGCGTGCTGTCCGGGTAGCGCCAGGCCCAGCCGTCTGCGCGGTGCACGCGCGCGACCTCCATCCAAGCCAGATGCAGCGGGTGGTCGACCACCGGCGCGCCCTGGTGCGGGCCCTCCAGGAACACCGGCACGCCGCGCTCGTCCACGCCGAGCGGGCCGTCTTCGGGCGGCCGACCGACGCCGTCGGCCCAGTCGAGGAGCTCGGCCAGGTCGTCCGCCACGTCGGCGCGGCGCACCATCTCCAAGAACGCGCGGCCGCAGGCCTCGGCGTCGTTCGCCGCGCGATGGGCCTCGGTCAGCGACACGCCCAGCCGCTTGGCCAGATCACCCAGCTTGTGG
>CANJMY010000014.1 GCA_947475315.1 Pseudomonadota bacterium
GGCGGCAAGTCCAGCGTGGATCGCACGTTCCTGGTGGAGGCGCTCAGCCACGGGAACGTCGCGGTCTACGCCGACTGCATGATGACCGGGGTGGAGAAGTCCGGCGATCGGATCCTGGCGGTGACGGGCGACCTTCTCGACGCCGACAGCCAAGCGCCGCGCGGCACGGTGCGCGTGCGGGCGGACGCGTTCATCGTCAGCGCTGGCCCCATCATGTCGCCGTCCTTCCTGCTGCGGAACCACCTGTCGGCCCCCGCGCACTGCGGTCAGCACCTGTGCGTGCACCCCGGCCTCGCGGGCATGGGCCGCATGCCGTTCGAGATCCGGCCCTGGCATGGCGTCACGCAGGGCTACTACGTGGACTGCTGGGACAAGGGCTACCTGCTCCAGACCTTCTCGGTGACGCCGGACCAGTATTACGGGCTCATGTCGACCAAGACGGGCGCTGAGTCGATGGAGTGGATGGCGAACCTCAAGTACATCTGCAGCGCGGGCCCGCTGGTGCACGACGAGGACAGCGTCGGGCAGGTCACCTGGACGCCGTTCGGCCCCGACATCAGCTACTTCATGGGCGACGGCGACAAGCGCAAGCTCATCGACGGGCTGCGCATGACCGGCCACGTCATGTTCGCCGCGGGCGCCGAGCGCTTCATGCCGGCCGTGGTCCAGGGCCCGATCGTCCTCAAGGCGGGCGACATCGACGCGGCGCTCCCGCACAGCCTGCCGGCCAGCCACCTGCACGCCTACGCGTCGCACCCCATGGGCACCTGCCGCATGGGCAATGACGCCGCCACGTCCGTGGTCGACCCGCACGGCAAGGTGTGGGGCTGGCAGAACCTGCGCGTGGCCGACGCCAGCGTGTTCCCGACGAGCCTGGGCGTGAACCCGCAGGTCACCACCATGTCGATGGGCCTGATGATCGGGCACAGCCTGGCGGGGAAGATCCCGTAGGATGCGTCGCCGCGGGGCGAGGGCCGCGCGCGCCACCGTGCGTCGGGGCGCGCGTCGGGCCGGGCGAACCTAATTGATGAAGCCGTGGGCGCGGAGGTGGGCGAGGACCTGCTCGGCGGACTCGTCGACGGTCTTGCCTTCCGTGTTCACGATCAGCTCGGCGGCCTCGGGCGCCTCGTACGGGTCCGAAATGCCCGTGAATTCCTTGATCTCGCCGGCGCGGGCCTTCTTGTAGAGGCCCTTCGGGTCGCGGGCCTCGCAGGCCTCGAGCGACGTGGAGACGAACGCCTCGATGAAGCGGCCGGCGGGGAGGAGGGCGCGCGCGGCGTCGCGGTCGGCGCGGTACGGCGAGATGAAGGCCGTCAGGACGATGGCGCCCGAGTCCGCGAAGAGCTCGGCGACGCAGCCGACGCGGCGGATGTTCTCGGCGCGGTCCGCAGCGCTGAAGCCGAGGTCCTTGTTGAGCTTGAAGCGGAGGTTGTCGCCGTCCAGCACGTACGTGTAGACGTCCAGCTCCAGCAGGAGCTGCTCGACGCGGCGGGCGATCGTGGACTTGCCGGAGGCGGAGAAGCCGGTCAGCCACACCACGCAGCCGCGCTGGCCGAGGATCGCCTCGCGCTCGTCACGGGTGACGTTGGCGCCATGGAAGTGGATGTTCTGCGACTTGGTCTCGGCCATGGGGGTGATCTCCGCGCTGCGGGTCTTCCGCAACAGGCCGCGCGGCTATCCGATCGCGCGCGTCAAAGCCAAGACCGTTCGATGAGATCGGGCGCGGTTCTACCTTTGTCGAAGGCGATGAAATAGGGGAGGCGAACAGGGGGAGGATCCGTGTCTGGACGCATGATCACGATCGCGCTCGACGCGATGGGCGGCGACCATGGGGTCCGCGAGGCCATCGGGGGCGCTGCGCGTCTCTCCCTCGAAGACACCGACATCCACGTGCTCTGCGTGGGAGACGTGGGGGCGATGGACGCCGAGCTCGCCTGCGTTCGCCACGATCCGTCTCGTCTGACGCTGGTGTCGGCGGGATCGTGGATCCCGATGGACTGCAAGCCGCGCGAGGCGCTGGACGCCCACCCCGACGCCTCGATCCTGGTCGCGGCGGCGCTGGTGAAGGATGGATCGGCGGACGCGCTGGTCAGCGCGGGGCACACCGGCGCCACCGTGCTCGCCGCGGCGCGCACCTTCCGGCGGCTCCCAGGCATCCGTCGCGCCGCGCTGGCGTCGGTCTACCCGACCGCCCAGCGCCATGGCCCGCACCAGGATCCGTTCGCGCTCATCCTGGACGTGGGCGCCACGGTGTCCGCCAGCGCTGAGGACCTGGTCGGGTTCGCGGTGATGGGGTCCGCGTACAGCGCGATCGTGTCGGGCATCGCGCGGCCGTCCGTGGCGCTGCTGTCGAACGGGACGGAGGCCACCAAGGGCACGCCGTCGATCGTCGAGGCGCACGCGCGCCTGCGCTCCGGGCCGCTCAACTTCGCCGGGAACATCGAGGGCCTGGACCTGCCCAAGGGCTCGGCCGACGTGGTCGTGTGTGACGGCTTCTTAGGCAACGTCGTGCTGAAGATGCTGGAAGGTGTGGGCGAGGTGCTCGCCAACGTCGCGGTCGAGGCCAGCGCGCGCAGCCTCCAGTGGCGCATCGGCCTGTCGATGCTGGCGAACGGCCTGGAGCAGCTGCAGAAGCTGACAGACTTCAAGGTCTACGGCGGCGCGCCCATGCTCGGGCTCGACCGGGTGGTGATCAAGGCGCACGGTCGGTCCGAGGCGGGCGCCATCCGCAACGCGCTCAAGGTGGCCGCCAAGGCCGTCCGCGGTGACCTCATCGGTCGCATCGAAGCCGGCGTTCGCGAGATGCGCCTGGACACGGAAGGGGACTCATGAGCGGTGGCTGGTCTCGAGAGACGCGCGATCGTGCGTTCTACACGGCGCTGGCGGCCTCTGCGGCGTCGGTGGTCTGGTTGTTCTGGCCGTTCATGGAGGTGCTGGCCTTCGCGGCGGTGACCGCGGCGGTGGCCAGCCCCATCCACGCGGCGCTCACCCGCAAGCTCGGCGGTCGGCGCATGGTGGCGTCGCTGCTGATGGTCGGGCTGCTGCTCGTCGTGGTCGTGGTGCCGGCCGGCGCGCTGCTCTACCGCGCGGCCAAGGAGGCCGTGTCGATGGCCAGCAGATGGCTGGCGTGGATCAGCTCGCCCGCGTTTGACACCTGGTTGGCGTCGGCGCGGCTTGAGCTCCGACAGGCGGGGTGGGTGCCGCGCGGCTGGCTGCCCGAGGGCGCGGATCCGGTCGACGTGCTGATCGAGCCGCTCCGCAACACGGCCACGACCTTGCTCGGTGACGTGAGCGGCAGCTTGCCCGCGGTGCTCAACGGGGTCGCGTTCGGCGTGCTCGACACGCTGCTGTTTGTGTTCACCGTGATCATCTTTCTGGCGGAGGGCCCGAAGATCGCGGCCTTCGTCGAGCCGCTCGTGCCGCTCGACGCACGCTACCAGCGCAGGTTGTTCGACGTGTTCAAGCAGTTCGCGCTCGCGTTGGTGATGGGCACCAGCGTGACCGCCGTGCTGCAGGGCGTGGTGGCCTCGGCGGGCTACGCGGTCGCAGGGCTCCCCAACCCGCTGGTGTGGGGCGTCGCCACGTCCGTCGGTGGGTTCGTCCCCATCATTGGGACCGCGGTGGTGGTGGTGCCGGCCGTCGTGACGGTCGCGCAGACGCAGGGGATTGGCTGGGGCTTGGGCCTGATGCTCTACGCCATCGCCGTGGTCGGCACGGTCGACAACCTGGTCAAGCCGCTGATCATGTCGGGCCGCTCCAACGTGCATCCGCTGCTGATCTTCCTGTCGGTGTTCGGCGGCATGTACTGGATGGGACTGACGGGCGTCTTCATCGGCCCCGTGCTCTCCAGCTTCTTCTTGGCGCTCGCGACGATCCACGCCGAGGACTACGGCGCGTTGCCGTCCGGACCCGAGACGACGACTGCCGAGGACCAGCCGGTCACGATGGCGTAGCAGCCCCCGCGGGGGCCGCACGCTCATGTCTGCGGAGTCAAGACCGCGGCGAAGACCCGGGGCGCGCCGAACGTGCGGCGCGCCCGCTCGGGCTCATTCGTCGTCGTCGTCCTCGACTTCCCACTGGCGCCACGACTTGCCAGACTCGCGCTTGGGGCGGTCGTCCTTGGCCGCGGCCAGGCGAAGCTCGGCTTCGCGCTCGGACTCCTTGTCGCGCTTGGGGGCCGCGACCTGCTTGCGCGGGCTGCGGGCCTCGTCCCAGGCGCCCTCGTCGGCCGCCGCAGGCGGACCGCCGAAGCCACCGCCAGGAGGACGGCTGCCGAAGCCGCCACCCGCAGGACGGCTGCCGAAGCCACCGCCCGCAGGACGGCTGCCGAAGCCGCCACCGGGACCGCCAGGGCCACCGGCGCCGCCGCCACCGAAGGGACGACGCTCGCCAGCGCCAGCGCCAGCGCCGAACGGACGACGCTCGCCCTCACCGCCGCCGAAGGTGCGACGTTCGCCGCCACCACCGCCACCGCTGTAGCCGCCACGATCACCGCCGCCAGCGCCGCCGTAGCCGCCCCCGCTCGGGGCGCCACGACCACCGCCGTAGCCGCCGCCGCCGCCGCCGCCGCCGTAGCCGCCGCGATCACCGCCGCCGCCGCCGCCGCCGTAGCCGCCACGATCGCCGCCGCCGCCGCCGCCGTAGCCGCCGCGATCGCCGCCACCGTAACCACCACCGCCGCCGCCGCCGCCGTAGCCGCCGCGTTCACCGCCGCCGCCGTAACCGCCGGGCCGACGATCACCGCCGGGGCCGCCAGGACCGCCAGGACCGCCGGGGCCGCCTGGGCCACCCGGACGCCGATCCTCAGCGAGATCCACGCGGATGGTTCGACCGTCGACCGTTGCGCCGTTCATCTTCTCGAGCGCGCCCTTGGCCTGCTCGGGAGTTGCGTAGCGCACGAATCCAAAACCCCGGCTGCGATTGGTATCGCGATCCAGGATCACTCGGGCCTCGGTCAGTTCACCGTACTGTTCGAACGCTGCACGCAGCGTCGCGTCGTCGGTGTTGTGAGAAAGGCCACCTACAAACAGCTTGCTAGACATCTCCCCTTTCCGGTTCGTGTCGGGGTGTCCCCGATGTGGTGATTCTTGCATGGATTAGGTCGGGGACACAACCCGAAAGACGTCTAGCTACGGCAGCGCCGTGAGCATCGCGCGTCAGACGAATGTCTCACTGGCCCGCAGGAAGCCGATGTAATCGCGCTGAGGGGGCCGCGTCGAGGCGCCGGACCAATTGCCCAAGCGATCGATCGCCGCAACCGCGTGCGGCGCGAGCCCCTGGAGGTCGCCCGTTCGGGCGAGCAGATCGCGAACCTGGGGCCCCGGCGCGAGGCCCCTGCGGACCGCGTCCTGCGCCCACGACGACACCGCGAGGACACCGTACCCGCCTGTCTGTGCGACCCTGCGCGCGACCTCGGTCACGTCGTCATCCGTGAGGCGTCCGCGCGACCACAGCCCGAGCGCCGCCTGGAACCACGAGAACACCACCCGGACCCTCGGTCCGAGCATCGCGAAATGAGTAAGGGGGATCCCGCGGTCGACGTGGATCCAGATGTCCGTCACCGCGTCGCGGCGCGTCAGGCGGTCGACGGAGCCGAGCGCGTCGTCGATCTGATCGGGGTAGGCGCCGCCGGCCTTCATCACGTCGATGAGCGCGTCGCGGGTGACCTCACCGGCGAGCACGTCGGCGTAGAGCGCGTAGATCACCGCGTCGACCTCGGCGTCGTCGCCGAACAGCGACTCGGTGCTGTCGACCGGATCGCCTAGGCGCAGCTCCAGCAGGCGAGGGAGCTTGTAGCCGATCTGACCTTTTAGAGCGCGGAGCCGGCCTTTCCGCAGGTTGCGGAGGTTGTCTTTGAGCACGAGGCTGTCAAAGCGGATGCCGTCGAGCGTGAGCTTCTGCTCCAGCGCCGCGCGCATCTGGGTGGGCGAGCCGGACAGGATGGTGGCGCGATCGTCGGGGTCTTGGCGGAGCAGGGCGCGCAGCAGGACGTCGGCGCCCGGGATGTTGCGCTTGCTCTCCGGCGACTCGACCGCCGCGCGCAGCATGCCGCGCACCGAGGAGATGTCGGTGTCGAGGTACGTGCGGTCGAGGTCCCAGCGAAAGATGTGCACGGTGCTGCTCTAACCCGGAGGGACCACGTGGAGGATGGAATTCAGGGGCGGTCGTGACCGTCGCCACAGCACCGGCGCGAGGGGGCGTTTCCGGTTAGCCGGGCCGCCCCGAGCCCCCAGGACGGCCATGTTCCGACGCCTGCTGATCGCCAACCGCGGTGAGGTCGCCGCCCGCGTGGCGCGCACCGCCCGCCGCATGGGAGTCCAGGTGGTCGCCGTCGCGTCCGACGCGGACCGCGACGCCGCCTGGCTCAAGGACGTCGACATCGTCGTGCCGATCGGCGGGTCGCGCGCCGCGCTGTCCTACCTGGACCAGGACGCGCTGCTCGAGGTCATGCGCCACACCGGCACCGCCGCCGTCCACCCGGGCTGGGGCTTCTTGTCCGAGAACGAGCGCTTTGCCGCGCGCTGCGAGGCCGCGGGCATCACGTTCATCGGCCCGCCCGCGTCGGCGATTCGCCGTATGGGCGACAAGTCGCTGGCCCGCGCCACCATGCGCGCGCTCGGGCTGTCGCCGATCCCTGGCTCCAAGGAGCCCGCCAAGGACGCGGCGGACGCGGTCCGCATCGCGGAGGAGGTCGGCTACCCGGTGCTGCTCAAGGCGGTCGCTGGCGGCGGCGGTCGTGGCATGCGCGCGGTGGACGACCCCAAGGACCTGATCGCCGCGTACGAGTCGGCGTCGGCTGAGGCGCTGTCGGCGTTCGGCGATGGACGCATGTACCTTGAGCGGCGCATCTCCCACGGTCGGCACGTCGAGGTCCAGATCATCGCGGACCGCTACGGCAACTGCCTGCACCTGGGCGAGCGCGAGTGCTCGCTGCAGCGCCGCCACCAGAAGGTCTTGGAGGAGGCGCCGAGCCCAGGCCTGTCGGCGTCCGAGCGCGCCCGCATCCTGCCGCTGGTCGCCGACGTGGTGCGGCGCTCCGGCTACGTGAACGCGGGCACGGTCGAGATGCTGCTCGATGAGGACGGCAAGGCCTGGTTCATGGAGATGAACACCCGCCTGCAGGTCGAGCACCCGGTGACGGAGGCGATCACCGGCCTGGATCTGGTCGAGCTCCAGCTGCGCGTGGCGGCCAACGAGCGCCTGCCGATCGCCCAGCACGACGTGCAGCCGTGCGGCCACGCGATCGAGGCGCGCATCAACGCGGAGGACCCGGACAACGACTTCCGGCCGTCGCCTGGCCGCGTCACCAAGCTGGTGCTGCCTGAGGGGGAGGGGATCCGCGTCGACACGCACCTGCGCGAAGGCGACCGCATCCCGCCGTTCTACGACTCGATGATCGCCAAGGTCATCGTGTGCGCGCCCACGCGCCCGGAGGCCATCGCCCTGATGGACAAGGCGCTCGGGCAGATGAAGGTTGAGGGCGTGACGACCAACCTTGAGCTTCAGCGCCGTATCCTCGGCTGGGACACCTTCCAGTCCGGCCGCTACGACACCACCTCGCTCGAGCGCTGGCTGCGCGGCTCGGAGACCTGATGGCCCGCCTCCACCTGCACCCCATCGGCGAGGAGCTGGGCACGTTCCTAAGCCCCGACGAGCTCGCCGCGAACGCCGCCCACACCGCGGCCCTGGACGCGGCCCTCGCCGCCAAGGTCGCCACCGTGCACGACGGCTGGGGCGCCAAGGCCGCCGATCGCGTCCGCGAGAAGGGCAAGCGCACCACCTGGGAACGCATGGACCGGCTGGTCGACCCGGGCAGCCGCGTGTTCGAGGTGGGCACCCTGGTGAACTGGGGGCGCAGCTTTGAGGGCAGCACCCGCCAGGCGCCGGGCGCGGGCGTGGTCACCGCGTTCGCCCAGATCGAGGGCCGCTGGTGCATCGTCGTCGCGAACGACAACACGGTCGCGTCGGGCGCGTGGTGGCCCAACACCCCGGAGAAGATCGAGCGCGCGCAGGAGATGGCGCTGCGGCTGCGGCTGCCGGTCGTCTACCTGGTCGACTGCTCGGGCCTGTTCCTACCGGAGCAGTCGCGCAGCTTCGCGGGCGCGCGCGGCGCCGGACACATCTTCAAGAAGAACAGCCAGCTCGCGGATCAGGGCGTGCCCCAGGTGGCGGGCGTGTTCGGCGACTGCATCGCTGGCGGCGGCTACATGCCGCTGATCTCCGACGTCGTGTTCATGACGGAGAGCGCCTACATGGTGATCGCCGGCGCGGCGCTCATCCGCGGCGCCAAGTCGCTCAAGCTCACCAGCCTCGACATCGGCGGTCCTGAGGTCCACGTGCACCAGTCGGGCTGCGCCGACGTGCGCGTCCCGGACGACGACACCGCGATCGAGCGCATCCGCCGCGAGATCGCCAAGCTCCCGGCCACCGCCGTGCCGTTCTACCGCCACGACGCGGAGCCCATGCCGCCGCGCTTTGACGGCGCCGAGCTCGCGTCCATCTTCCCGCGCGAGACGCGCCACATCTACGACGTGGAGCAGGTGATCGCGCGGCTGGTCGACCAGTCGCTCTTCCACGAGGTCATGCCGCACATCGGCCGCGAGATGGTGGTGGGCGTGGGTCGCGTAGGCGGCCTGTGGGCCGGGTTCGTCGCCAACCGCCAGGGGCTGGTGGAGGAGCCGGGCATCGGCAAGCGCCCGGGCGGTGCGCTCTACCGCGAGGGCATCGCGAAGATCGCGGCCTTCACGCGCGCCTGCAACGACGACGGCATCCCGATCGTGTGGCTGCAGGACATCTCGGGCTTCGACATCGGCGTCGAGGCCGAGCGTCAGGGCCTGCTGGGCTACGGCTCGTCGCTGATCTACGGCAACAGCACGCACACCACGCCTATGTTCACCATCCTGCTCCGCAAGGCGTCGGGCGCGGGCTACTACGCCATGTCCGGCCTGCCGTATGACCCGGTGGTGCAGCTCTCCACGCCCTTGTCGCGGCTGGCGGTGATGGAGGGGCGCACGCTCGCCATCGCCACCTACAACAGCAAGCTCGACGACGACTTCGAGATCGCCTCGACCGACCCCGCCGAACGCGAGGCGATCGAGAAGGGCATGGTCGAGGTCGCGTCGCGCATCGAGTCGGACATGGATCCGATCGACTCGGCGGCCCGCATGGACACCGACGAGGTGGTCCCGCTGGCGGACCTGCGCCCTTGGCTGGAGTGCCTGATCGCGGCGTCCTGGCAGTCCTTCGGGTACCGCCGGACCAAGAACCCGCGCATCTGGAGTCTGCACGATCTGGAGGTCCTGTGCGCGAAGCGCTGATCGAAGGCGACGTGCTCGTCTCCCCGAGCGTGGGCACCTGGCGGCCCACGGTGGCCTTGGGCGCGCCGCTCGCCGAGGGCGCTCGCCTGGGCGAACTGATCCGCGACGGGCGTCCGCTGGAGGTCCGCGCGCCTGCGGGTGTGTCGGGCGTGGCGCTGATCGTGGCCCCGTCCGGCGCGTGGGTCGCGTACGGCGACGCGCTGGTGACGCGCGGCGACGGCGCGCTGGCGGGCGTGGCCGCGGCTGGACCGGCGGCGGTCGCGGGCGGCCCGGAGGGCGCCGTCGCGGTGCGCGCCGAGACCGACGGTACGATCTACCTGTCGTCCGAGCCCGGCGCGCCGTCGTTCGCGGCGGTGGGCGCCAAGGTGGCGGCGCACGCGACGCTGGCCCTGGTCGAGGTGATGAAGACGTTCACGCCGGTGCGCTCGGCGGCTGCGGGGACGGTGGCGCGCGTCGACGTGTCGACCGGACAGGCGGTTCGTGAAGGTCAGGTCCTCTTCTGGTTGGAGGTCTAGTGCCCACAGCACACAGCGTGGAAGTCCCGCAGCTCATGGTGCTGCCGTTTGCGATCCTCCTGCTGTGCATCGCCGCGCTGCCGTTGGCGGTGGGCCACTGGTGGGAGCACAACAAGAACAAGGGCCTCGTCGCGGGCGCGCTGTCGCTCCCGGTGATCGCCTGGCTGCTCGCCAACGACCCCGCGCACCTGAGCCACACCGCCGCCGAGTACGTGTCGTTCATCGTGCTGCTCGGGTCGCTGTTCACCATCTCGGGCGGCCTGTTCCTCAACGGTGACCTGAAGGCGACGCCGCTGGTGAACGTGGGCTTCCTGGCGCTGGGGGCCGTGCTCGCGAACTTCATCGGCACCACCGGCGCGTCCATGCTGCTGATCCGGCCACTCCTGCGCACCAACTCAGAGCGCGAGCGGGTGGTGCACACGGTCGTGTTCTTCATCTTCATCGTGAGCAACGTGGGCGGCTGCCTGACGCCGCTCGGCGATCCGCCCCTGTTCATGGGCTACATGCGCGGCGTGCCCTTCACGTGGACCTTGAGCCTGTGGCCCGAGTGGCTCGGCGTGGTGTGCGCGCTGCTGACGATCTACTTCGTGTGGGACTCGATCGAGGTCCGCAAGGAGACGGCGGCGGCGCTGCGCCTGGATTTGGAGTCCTACGAGCCGCTGCGCCTGATGGGCGGCGGCAACCTGCTGCTGCTGCTCGGCGTGGTGCTGGCGGTGGCGCTGGTGCCGACCGCCATCGTGCGGGACGGCATCCTGATCGCGCTTTCGCTGGCCTCGCTCAAGCTCACCCGGCCGGAGGTGCACGAGCGCAACGGCTTCGGCTGGGGGCCCATCGTCGAGGTGGCCGTGCTGTTCGCGGGCATCTTCATCACCATGGTGCCCGCGCTGCTGTACCTGGAGGCGCACGGCGCCAGCCTGGGCGTGAACACGCCGCGCGAGTTCTTCTGGGCGACCGGCCTGCTTTCGAGCTTCCTGGACAACGCGCCGACCTACCTGACGTTCGCGTCCACCGCGGCCGGCCTGGAGGCGGTCACGCACCCGGGCGTCACCGCGCAGGACCTCTCCACGCTGCTCGCCACGCCCGACGGCCCCGCGATGCTCCGCGCCATCTCGTTGGGCTCGGTGTTCATGGGGGCCAACAGCTACATCGGCAACGGCCCGAACTTCATGGTGAAGGCCATCGCCGACAGCGCAGGCGTGAAGACGCCGAGCTTCTTCGGCTACATGGCGTACTCGGTGGGGATCTTGATCCCGCTGTTCGTCATCGTGTCGATCGTCGCGTTCTAGGCGGCCGGGCGAAGGTCCGCCGCGAAGTACACGTCGAAGCGGACCGCCTTTCCTTCGAACTGATGGCGGGGCTTGCCGAGCACGGCGGCGCGGTGCGGGCGCTTGATCGCCACCCGCGGGGCGGCGCGGAGCGCGCTGGCCAGCAAGGTGGGCAGGGCGGCCTCGTCTGGGTCGGCGAGCTGCGCCAGGAACTGCATCTGCGCGCGCGAGGCCGCCTTCTTGCCGTCGTCGCCGAACATCGGATCGATGAGGATCGCGTCGATCGCGTGGCCCTCGGACGACAGCTCATCCAGCACCTGAGCGCTGTCGGCGTGGCGAAGGCTCAAGCGCGCGGCGACGTCGGCGAAGGGCGGGCCGGCGGCGCGCGATCGTTGCAGTCCATCCTCAAGCAAAGCGTGGATGATCTTGCTTCGCTCGACGCAAATCACGGTGCATCCGAGGCGCGCCAACGCGAGGCTGTCGGTGCCCAAGCCGGCGGTGGCGTCCACGATCGTGGCGCCCGTGGGCTTGAGGCCGAGCGCGCGCGGCAGCAGGTCGCGCAGGGTGGTGCTGGTGGCGCGGCGCCAGGTCTCAGGGGCGGTGAAGTCGACGCACAGCGGCCGCGGGGCGCCGGGTCGGGCGTCGACCAGGCACAGGCGTCCGTCTCGCGACTCCAGCGTCAGGTGTGGGGGCAGGGTGGCAAGGTCGGGGAGCACGCGAGCCACCTCCAAGACGGGCGCGACCGCCGCCGCCATAGCGCGATCGGCCCCGCAGCGGAGCGCGGCGCTTGCGGGGATCGGCCTGGATGATGCATGCTTCGGTTTGGAGGTGCTCATGCGTCCGTCCCCCTTGCTGCTGGCCATCGTGTCCGCGCTGTCGGCCTGCGGGTCCGAGAAGACGATGTGCATCACGGTGGACACGGACGCCCAGTCCTGCCCGGCGGCGGCGGACGTGGCCAAGGCTGACCTGTTCGACCCGGGCGACTGCAACGAGCAGGTGGTCACCAAGATCACCACCGAGGGGGAGCTGACCTCGATCGGCTACCTCCCGGACATGCAGACGCCGGCGTGCTGCTACACGGTGCTCGCCTACCAGAAGGACCCCACCTCGCAGTGCGTGATCGGTCGCCCGTTCGACGGCGACCTGCACGCTGAGGTGGTGCATGAAGGGGGCGCGCTCGATCGCGTGGCCCAGGCGTGGATCGCGGCGGCGAGCGGCGAGCACGCGTCGGTCGCGGCCTTCGCGCGGCTGTCGATGGAGCTGATGGCCCATGGCGCGCCGCTCGACCTGCTGCGCGACGTGCACGCCGCCGCGCTCGAGGAGGTGGAGCACACCGAGCTGTGCCTGAGCGTCGCGCGTCGCATGGGCGCGGTCGGGGCGCGGATGGGCGCGTTCCCGTTCCAGGCGCCGGTCACCCCCGCGCGCAGCTTGGTCGACATCGCCGTGGACGCGGTGCGCGAGGGCTGCCTGGTGGAGACGCTGGGCGCGCACGTCGCCATGGTCGCCGCCGACGCCTGCACGGACGCCGACCTGGGCGCCCTGCTCCGGGGCATCGCCGAGGACGAGGCCCGGCACGCGGTGCTGTCGTGGCGGGTGGTGGCGTGGGCGATGTCGGTGGGCGGCGAGGAGGTGCGGCGCGCCGTCTACGCCGCGCTGGTGGCCCCGGTCGACCGCATGGACACGAGCTCGATCGCGCTGCGATCCGGAATCGACGAGGCGTGGTTCGAGCGTGTGATCGTGTCGGGCGTGGACGAAGTGCTGACCCCGGCCGCCCAGGCGCTCTGGGCGGCGTGAAGCCGTTCGCCCCGGGGCTCCTGCGCCGTCGGGTGACGCGTCGCGGCAGCGGCTCGCGCGCCGCAGCGGTCCCGCGTGTCCGTTCGGTCCGCTACAGCGCCAGCGCAACCCGGGTCGCCTGGTTGATCGCCCGCTTGGCGTCGAGCTCGCTCGCCTCGTCGGCGCCGCCAATGCGCGTCACGGCCAAGCCCGCGGCCTTGAGCGACTCCTCCAGGTCCCGGTTGGGCTCCTGGCCCGCGCAGACCACGATGGTGTCGACGTCCAGAACGCGCGGCTGGCCGGAGACGCGCACGTGCAGGCCGGCGTCGTCCACGCGGTCGTAGGCGACGTCGTCGAGGAAGCCGACCCCGGCCTTCTGGACGGACGCGCGGTGGATCCAGCCGGTGGTCTTGCCCAGGCGTGCGCCCACGCGACCGCGCGTGCGCTGGCAGATCACCACGTCACGGGCGGGCGGGGCGTCTACCGGCTCGACCAGACCGCCGCGTGACTCCGCGGTGGTGTCGATGCCCCAGGTCTTGGCGAAGCTCTCGAAGGTCTCCTGGCCGCCCGAGTGGACGAGCAGCTCGGCCACGTCGAACCCGATGCCGCCGGCGCCGATCACGGCGACGCGCTTGCCGACCTGCGAGGGGTCGCGGATGACGTCGGCGTACATCAGCACGTTGGCACGCTCCGAGCCCGGGAAGCGCACCCGACGCGCGTGCACGCCGGTGGCGAGCAGCACGTGGTCGAAGCCGGCGAGCGTGTCGGCCGTGGCGCGCGTGTTCAGCTTCACGTCGACGCCGGTCACCTCGAGCTTGCGGCGGAAGTAGCGCAGCGTCTCGTGGAACTCCTCCTTGCCGGGGATGCGCTTGGCCAGGTTGAACTGACCGCCCACCTCGTCCGACGCCTCGAAGAGCGTGACGTGGTGGCCGCGCTCCGCGAGCGTGGTGGACGCGGCCAGACCCGCAGGCCCCGCGCCGACGACCGCGACCTTCTTGGGCGTGGCGGCGGGCGTGAGCACCATCTCCGCCTCATGGCAGGCGTAGGGGTTCACCAGGCAGCTCGCGTGCTTGTTCTCGAACACGTGGTCGAGGCAGGCCTGGTTGCAGCCGATGCAGGTGTCGATCTCGTCCTCGCGGCCGGTCGCGGACTTGTTCACCCAGTCCGGGTCGGCCAGGAACGGGCGGGCCATCGACACCATGTCGGCGTGGCCTTCCGCGAGCACGCGCTCGGCGGTGACCGGCTCGTTGATGCGGTTGGACGTGACGAGCGGCACGCTGACGTGCGGGCGCAGCTTGGCGGTGACCCAGGTGAACGCGGCGCGCGGCACCGAGGTGGCGATGGTGGGGACCCGCGCCTCGTGCCAGCCGATGCCGGTGTTGATCATCGAGACGCCGGCCTTCTCCAGCTCCTTGGCCAGGTGCACGACCTCGTCCCAGGTGGAGCCGTTCTCGACCAGGTCGAGGAGCGACAGGCGGTAGAGGATCACGAAGTCGCTGCCAGCCGCCTCGCGCACCGCGCGCACGATCGCGAGCGGGAAGCGGATGCGCTGCTCAAACGTGCCGCCCCAGCGGTCGGTGCGGTGGTTGGTGCGCGCCGCCACGAACTGGTGGATCAGGTAGCCCTCGCTGCCCATGATCTCGACGCCGTCGTAGCCGGCGACCTTGGCCATCTGCGCGCAGGTCGCGAAGTCGCGGATGGTGCGCTCGACGCCTGCGTCCGACAGCGCGCGCGGGCGGAACATGGAGATCGGCGACTTGATGTCCGACGCCGACACACACAGCGGGTGGTAGCCGTAGCGGCCCGCGTGCAGGATCTGCAGGAGGATCCGACCGTCGGCCTCGTGCACGGGATCGGTCACTGCGCGGTGCTTGTAGGCCTCCCAGCGGTTGGACAGGCGCCCGGCGAGCGGCTTGACCCACCCCTCGGCGTTCGGCGCGAAGCCGCCGGTGACGATCAAGCCCACGCCGCCCTCGGCGCGGCGTCGGAAGTACGCGCCCAGGTTGGTGAGCGGGCCGACCTGCTCCTCCAGCCCGACGTGCATCGACCCCATGAGCGTGCGGTTCTTCAGCGTGAGGTGACCGACCTGCAGCGGCGAGAGCAGGTGCGGGTAGGGCGTCGCGTTCACGACGACGTCCGCTTGGCCCACAGGACCTCGGGCACATTGCCCGCCTTGGCGGCCCAGCGGCCCAGGACGAACAGCAGGTCCGAGAGGCGGTTGAGGTAGATCAGACCACCGTCGCCCACGTCGTCCGCGTGCAGCCGCAGCGTCACGACGATGCGCTCCGCGCGGCGGCACACCGTGCGCGCTTGGTGCAGGAAGCTGCCGACCACGCCGCCGCCCGGGAGCACAAACTCCTTGAGCGGGGGCAGCTCGTCGTTGAACGCGTCGATCCAATTCTCCATGCGGGTCGCGTCGGCCGGGCCGAGCCGCTGCATGGTGGGCCAGCGGTCCGCGGCCGGCGTGGCGAGGTCCGCGCCCAGGTCGAAGAGATCATTCTGGACCTCCGCGAGCGGGGCATCCAGGCGGGCCCGATCGACGTCCGACATGGGCTCCCGCGCGAGGAACGTACGCACCAGTCCGATCACCGCGTTGAGCTCGTCCACCGTGCCATACGACTCGATGCGGATGTCGTCCTTGGAGACCTCAGACCCGCCCACCAGGTGGGTCGTTCCCTTGTCCCCGGTGCGGGTGTAGACGCGCGTGATCCGCATGATGCCTCCACGCGCGGAACGTGCCGCACGAGCCACGCGGCGTTAGCACGGCGCCACGTCGGTCGAAAGGCCGCGGAGGTCCCGTTGCGTCGTAGTGTGCCTGTGCGAAGCCTCCGTGGAGCGGATCCTGTCGGTGTCGAGATCGAGGTGAACGGACTGGCGGCCAAGCCGCTGGGGCAGATCGCGCCTGAGAACGTGGCCGACCTGTTCGCCATCTCCGCCAAAGAGGACCTGCCCCCCGGTCTGCGTGTCCGCCTGCGTGGCGTGGACGAGCGCCTCACCCGTCAGGTGGAGGATCTCCCGAACGGAAGCCCGTTCCTCGACTGGATCGAAGGGCTGGCCGAGCTGCCCGCCGCGCGTGTGCCGTACACGCTGCGCGCGGTGGTCGCCGCCGAGATCGAGGCGCCCAAGCGTGGCATCCCCGAGTGCGCCGCCGCCACCGCGTTGATGGAGGCCTGGGCGTCGTTCGAGCCCGAGCCCTTCTCGTTCGCGGCGCCCAAGATGATCCCCAAGAAGATGACGGCGGCCGCGGCTCCGCGTGAGGCGCAGCGTCCGCGCGAGCGTCGTGCGGTCGAGGCCCGCCCCGAGCGCACGCGCGTGGTGGTCGAGGTCGACAAGGAGCGCGTCGCGTGGATCCGCGCCACGGCGCTCGATCGACTGCAGCCGGCGTCCGAGCGGGGCCTGCTGGAGGCCGTGCTGTTCGCGGGCCTGCAGCACCGCGCCCGCGAGCTGTACCCGGACATGCAGGGCCACGAGATCCGCAAGGTTCTGGAGACCATGGCCGAGCGCGGCGACGTGAAGCACTCCGCGGGTCGGTGGACGAGGCCGCTCCGCGGGCGATAGAGGCCAGACACATTGTTGAGACCCCTTGGGGGCGTGGCGGAATGGTAGACGCCCCGGACTCAAAATCCGGTGCCCACAAAGGCGTGCGAGTTCGAGTCTCGCCGCCCCCAAACCTCAACAATCACCGAGTGACGACGCGCCGCGGGCCGCAAGCTGGCCGGGCGCCGGTCGTCGCTAGCGCATGACCCGCAGCCGCTTGAGCTCGCCGTAGCAGCGGGCGGTCGCTCGGACGTCGGCGAGCGCGCGGTGCGCGCCGTCAAAGCCCTCGCCGAACAGCTTGTGGTGCAGCTCGGCGAGCGTGGGCCACTTGGGGCCGTACCGTCCGGGGAGCGCGCAGTAGCGCGTGGACTCGAGCATGGTGCAGCGGCGGGGGCGCGCCTCGACGACGTTGTCGCGGCCCGCGCGCAGCAGCTCCGCGCCCACGATCTTCTCGTCGAACGCGATGTTGTGGGCGAACAGCGTGTCCGCGGCAAGGATGCGCGGCGCGAGCGCGTCGAGCACCTCGGCGAGCGCGACGCCCTCAGCCAGGGCGCGCTCGGTGCTGATGCCGTGGATCGCCGCGGCGGCGTCGGGGATCACGAAGCCGTCTGGCCGGACGATGTGCTCGGCGCCGGCCAGCTCGCAGCCGTCCTCGTCGACCTCCAGCCAGGCGATCTGCACCAGGCGGGGCCAGTTGGTCAGGTCGGACGCGGGCGCGCGATAGTCGCGGGGGATCCCGGTGGTCTCGGTGTCGAAGAACAGGAGCATGTCGGGTCCGGGGTCGGCGGTTCGGGTCAGCCGGGAGACTAGTGAGGCGGCCCGTGGTGGGCCAGGATTGGTGACCTTCATGGGGGTCGGCGGCGTCCCCTCAGCCGTGGTAAGCTCGCGCGCATCGTGAGGTCTCCGATGCGTCCTTTGGCGATGATCGTGGCGGCAGCTTTGTTTCCGGTCAGTGCGTACGCGGGCACGCTGACGGTGGGCGCGGGCCAGCAGTACCCCGGGCTGCAGGCGGCGGTCACGGCGGCCAACGCAGGCGACACCATCCTGGTGGTGCCGGGCACGCTGGCGGTCGGCGCCGTGGTGAACATCGGCAAGAGCCTCACCATCCGAGGGTCGGGCGGCACGCCCGTGCTGACGGCCGCAGGCAACGAGATCCTGCGCGTCACGGCAGGCACGGTCACCGTGCAGGGCATCAAGTTCATGCCCTCGGGCGGGCGCGCGGTGCGGGTCAGCGGCGGCGTCGTCACGCTCGACACGATCGAGATCACGGGCAACAACAACGCCAACAACACGCTGGGCGCGGCACTCCAGGTGGACGGGCCCGCCAACCTCACGATCCGGTCGTCGTCGATCCACGACAACACCGCGCGCGGCGGCACCTTCCTGACGCCCACCTATGGCGGCTGCCTCTACCTCAACGGCGGCGACGTCACGATCGAGTCGACGACCGTGAGCGGCTGCAAGGGCGAGTATGGCGGCGCGATCGCGCTGGTCGCGGGCACGCTGACCGTGCAGGGCTCCACGTTCACGTCGAACGTCGCCGGCTCGGGCTACGAGGGCGGCGCCATCTACACGGAGCTCGGGACCACCACCGAGATCCACGGCAGCGTGTTCCGGAACAATTCGTCGCTGGGCAACGGCGGCGCGCTGGAGCTCGACGGGCAGGCCACGGTCACCGGAAGCACGTTTGAGGGCAACAAGGCCGAGATCGGATCGCTGCTGGCGACGGGATCGGGCGGCGCGATCTACGCGTACTGCGACGTGAGCTGCCCCTCGATCACGATTCAGGACAACGAGTTGCACGGCAACACGGCGACGGGGCAGGGCGGGGCGGCGTACTTCGCGACGCCGGGCGCGGTGCGCTTCGTCCGCAACCTGGTGTGCAGCAACGTGGCCAGCTCCGAGGGCGGCGGCGTGACGATCAGCGCGCGGGCCCGCAGCTGGCTGCTCCTCGACAACGTGTTCGACAGCAACACCGGCTACGACGGCGCGGCGATCCAGTGCAACACCGCCACCGACGGTACGGGCGCCGCCGCCAGCGGCGGGAAGATCCTCAACAACGACTTCCTGGCGAACGTTCCGGGCGGCTCTCTCGCGGCGGTGGCGCTCGGCGGCTGCAGCGCCGCGGTGAAGAACAACCTCTTCGCGCGGAACCAGCAGTACGCGTTCTCCGGCGGCACCGGCGGGTTCGACTACAACCTCTGGTTCAACAACGGCGCCGACACGTCGGGCCGCACGCGCGGCGCGCACGATCCGCTCGCGGCCGACCCGCGCCTGACGGGCTGGGTGAACGACGGCGACTGCTCGAACGACAGCTTTGACCTGGGCGCAGGCTCGCCCGCGATCAACACCGGCGACCCCGCCATCCTCGACCTGGACGGCAGCCGCTCCGACATCGGCGCGACCGGCGGGCCTGACGCGCCGCAGACCACCGACGACGACGGCGACGGCTACACCCAGGGCCGGGACTGTGACGACACCGACCCGCAGATCCACCCGGGCGTGCCTGAGGTGTGCGACGGCGTCGATCAGGACTGCGATGGCGTGATCGACGGCCCGGCGCCCGCGTCGGCCGCCACCTGGTTCTACGACGGCGACGGTGACGGGCACGGCCTGGCGAGCAGCCCGATCCAGGCCTGCGATCAGCCGCCTGGCTACGCGTCGGTCGGCGACGACTGCAAGGACAACAGCGCCGCCGTGTTCCCCGGCAGCCCCGAGTTCTGCGACGGCATCGACAACGACTGCGACGACCTGATCGACGGCGCCGACGTGGGCGATCTGCCCAAGTGGTACACGGATCGCGACGGCGACGGCTACGGCCGCCCGGGCGGTAACCCCACCGAGGGCTGCGAGGCGCCCCCCGGCACCGTCGCCAACGACGACGACTGCGACGACGGCAACGCCAACGTGGCGCCGCTCGCGCCCGAGCACTGCGACGGCGTGGACGAGGACTGCGACGGCAAGGTCGACAACCAGCCGTTGTCGGGCATCACCTTCTGGAAGGACGAGGACGGCGACGGTTGGGGTGATCCGGAAGGCCGCACGGTCGAGGCCTGCCACCCGTCGAACGGCTTCGTGAACCGAGCCGGCGACTGCGACGATCTGGACCGCGACGTCCACCCGCTGGCGGTCGAGCCCTGTGACCCGGGCCGCGATCTGAACTGCGACGGCGCGTTCGGTCAGGACGACAACGACAGCGACGGCTTCCCCGCCTGCGAAGACTGCGACGACTACAACAGCGAGGCCTACCCCGGCGCGGGCGACGACTGGTACGACGGGATCATCACCAACTGCGATCACCTGTCGGATTACGACCGTGACGAGGACGGCGTCGACGCGTTCGAGGGCGGCGGCAAGGACTGCAACGACAAGAACAACGACATCTACCCGGGCGCCAGCGACATCCCGAACGACGACGTCGATCAGGACTGCGACGGCGAGGACGCGGACGTCAACGTGGTGATCGAGGACACGGACACGTCGGACACCGACTCCAGCGACGAGCCCGGCAAGCTGGCCTGCCACGGGTGTGACGCGGGCGACGGGCTGACCGTCTGGCCGGCGCTCTTGGCGCTCGCCGCGCTGCGTCGTCGGCGGCGCTGACCGGCGCTCCGGTCGGCGCGCCGCGGTCTGCGTCGCTTGTGGCCGGTCGACCGGTGCGTCGAACGACGTGAGCCGGGCCCCGCGCTAGCGCCCGCTCGCGTACGCTCCGCCCGGCTCTAGCGTGAACCCGTCGGGGCCGTGCTTGTAGCGTTCGATCGACAGCAGCTTCGGGCCGTCGAGCACGTAGACGTTGAAGCTCGCGGAGCGACGGCGCGCGGGCATGTCCGCGTAGCCGCCGCTGCCCGGATTGCAGATGGGCACGGTCACGTCGCCGAGCGTCAGCGGCACGGTGAAGCCGTGGTGGATGTGCCCGTGCACGATCAGGTCGGGCTTACGGGGCGCGGCCGTGAGCACGGCGATCAGCGCGCGCGCGTTGAGCAGCCCGTGGCTCAGGCCGTCATAGATGCGGCCGTCTCGGTCGAGGATCGGGTAGTGCAGCCCGAGCACCACGAACGCGTCATCGGGCGCCACTGCGAGCGCGTCTGGGAGGGCGGCGAGCTGGGCCTCGGGCACGCGACCGGACGCGAGCGCATGGGGCCGGGTGGGATCGAGGCCCACGACGTACAGGCCGGGGCGGGCAAACCGCGCGAGGCCGCCGTCGCCGAGGTGCATCCAGGGCGCGAACAGCGTCTCGATCCGCCGCGCGCGGGAGGCGCCGTAGGTGTAGACGTCGTGGTTGCCGGACTGCACGAGGGTGGGGATTTGCTCGAGCAGCGGGGCGAGGGTCGCGCGCGCGGCGGCGAACTCGGACGGGAGCGCCTCGGCGGTGAGGTCGCCGGTGATGACGACCGCGTCGGGCTTGGCGGCGAGCATGGCGTCGACGAGCTGCGCCTGCACCTGGCGGTTGAAGTGGGTGACGCGCCCGCGCACGTAGAGGTTCGCGCCGCCGAGGATCCGCTTGGGGCTGAGTTGACCGAAGGTGGGCCGCTCGTAGAAGTGGATGTCGGTCGCGTGGACCAGGCGCAGCGTCACTTGCGCCACCCGCGGATCAGCGCACCGACCGCACCGAGCAGCGCCAGCACCAAGGGCACGATCGCCGATGGCGACGGGTAGGGCGTGGCGATGTCGAAGCGGAGCACGTCGCGATCGCCAACCCGCAGCTCGGCGACGCCGCCTTGATCGGGCTTCCAGCGCACGCGGCCGAGCGAGTCGGTGATGCCGATGCCCACCTCGCGCTCGTCGGGCGAGCCGGGGTGGTGGATCACGGTGAGCGTCTGCCCGGGCATGGAGGCCTGATCGTCGTCGACGACGGAGACGATCACCTCGTCTCCGACGGACGCGTGCACTGAGAGCGTCGCGTGCTGGACCGCGAGCGCGGAGCTGAGCCACAGCGCGATCATGCGGCCACCTTCACGGCGACGGCGCGCATGCCGCCGATCCAGACCAGCGCCACGAGCGCGGCGGCGGCACACAGGGCGGCGCCGACGTCATCGGGCGTGGGGGGCCAGCCAAGCGCGAGCGCGGCGAGCGCGAGCACGGACCCCAGCGCGGCGAGCGCGCGGCCGCTGCCCTCCAGGCGGCGTGCGTCGTCGGCCAGCGCCGCGGCGAGGGCGAGCGGGAGCGCCTGCTGCCAGATCGATGCGCGCGCGTCCGGCCCGGCCCACGCCAACGCCGCGGCCCAGGTGATCGCCTCGGCGAACGTGGTGCGGCGCGCCGAGGCGGGCGCCAGCAGGTGCAGCAAGGACAGCGCGGTGAGGCAAGCGAGCATGGCAGGGCCGACACCTTCGCGCAGCAGCGTCTGCACCGGCACCGACCCGGGCGTCACCCACGACTCGTGGGCCAGCGCGAGCACGCCGCCGAGCGCCAACGTGAGCAAGACCGACCAGCCCGCGGCCCCCCAGGTGTGACCGGCGCGCGCGCGGGACGACTTGGACCACAGCTCGGTGCCCGCGCCCGCGCCGACCAGCCCGATCACGATCGCGGCCGGGAGCCACGCGGTGGCGGCGCCCCAGCCGGGGTTGAGCGCGGTCCACGGCGCGCGCGGCGTGGGCACGATCGCAGCCGACACCGCAAGCCCCATCGAGCCGGAGATCCAGGCGACGGCGAGCAGGCCGGCGGCGCTGCCGCCAAACGACGGCGCGCGGGTGGAGCTGATCAGCCACGCCAGCAAGATCACGCCCGCGACCCACGGGTTGAACCCAACGATTGGGTGCCCTAGATCGGCCAGCGCGCCCGCCAGCACCGCGCCGACGCCGGCGGGGACGACGGTCGTGGTCCACGCAGCGCGCACCGGGCTGGCCGAGAGCTTGGCGCGGCGACGGTCGGCCAGCGGCGCGCCGACGCCGAGGGCCACGCTCGCCACGACCAGCGCGACGGCGGAGCCGCCGCTCAACAGCACGTCGGGCAGGAGCGCTCGCCCGACCAGCCAGGTCAGGGCGAGGCACGCGCACAGCTCAGCGTGGCGCAGGGAGAACGCAGTCAGGCGCGTGCGAAACATGCAGCGCGCCTACCCGCGCTAGGCCCGTGCGGCCACACGGCGGACAGGAAGGTTCGACACCAGGGCGACGCCGCGGTGGTCGTCCTTGTGGAGGCGAAAGGTGACGGCGTCCTCGTCGATGGTGACGTAGCGCGCGACGACCTCCAGGATCTCGGCCTTCATCATCTCCATCTTGGCAGGCGGAAGGTCGATCTCGTCGTGCACGAGGAGGACCTTGAGGCGCTGCTTGGCGTCGTTGCCGCTCTTGCCAGCCGGACGGCCGAGGAGTCGGCGGATCAGGTCGTTCATCCGATCACCTCCTGAGCGCCCTTGATGCCCATCCAGCGCTTGAAGACGTTCCAGAAGGTCGCGTTGTCGGTGAAGTCCGGGATGGCGATCTGCTCGCCCATCAGGCGGCGCGCGATGCGGCGGTAGGCGGCGCCCACGGCGGACTCGTCGTCAAACGCCACGGGCATGCCGCGGTTGGTCGACGTGATGATGTCCTCATGGTCGGGGATCAGACCGATCAGCGGGATGGCGAGGATCTCCAGGATGTCGTCCTTGCTCATCATGTCGCCGCGGTGGACCATGCCGGGACGGTAGCGGTTGAGGATGAGCTCGGGCTCGGGCAGCTCGTGCGCCTCGATCAGGCCGACGATGCGGTCGGCGTCGCGGATCGCGCTGACCTCGGGCGTCGTGACCACGATCGCGCGGTCCGCACCCGCGATCGAGTTCTTGAAGCCCTGCTCGATGCCCGCGGGGCAGTCGATGATCACCCAGTCGAAGTCCCTCTTCATATCCTCGACGAGCCGCTTCATGTCGTCGGGGGTGACGGCGTTCTTGTCGCGCGTCTGGGCCGCGGGCAGGAGCGACAGGTTGGGGAGGCGCTTGTCCTTGATGAGCGCCTGCTTGAGCCGGCACTCGCCCTCGATCACGTTGACAAGATCGTAGACGATGCGGTTCTCGAGGCCCAGCACCACGTCGAGGTTGCGCAGGCCGATGTCCGCGTCCACGCAGACCACCTTCTGGCCCATGCGGGCGAGGGCGACGGCCAGATTGGCCGACGTGGTGGTCTTTCCGACGCCACCTTTTCCAGACGTGACGACGATGCACTGGGACATGCGGACTCCTGCGAAGCGGACGGGAGGGATCAGCGGCGCGCCGCGCGTGCGGCGACGCGACCGGCGTAGGGTTCGATGATGATCTGGCCGTCCACCACGGTGGCGATGTCCGGCACGAAGGTGTCGCGCGCGTGCGCCGGGGCGATGGCGATGTGCCGGGCGATGCGCAGCTGCGCCGACGCCAGGTCAAAGGCCATGATGAAGGCGGACTCTTCGCCATGGGCGCCCGCGTGGACCTGGCCGCGAAGCTTGCCGAAGACGATCACGCTGCCGCCCGCGCGCACCTGCGCGCCGGCGTTGACGTCGCCGAACACGTAGACGTCGCCGTCGTAGCGGATGGCGGTGCCGGACCGCAACGTGCGGCGCAGCGTCAGCACGCGGCGCCCGCCCATCTCGTCGACGTCCGGATCGAGATCGCGCGGCATCTCGGGCAGCGGGATGGCCCGGCGGCGGGCGTCCGGCGGATCGAATGCCTCCGGGATGGGCTCCTCGGCGGTGGTCTCATCGTCCGCGTCGATCTCCACGTCGACCGCGTCGTCGGCCGCCGGATCCGGCGCGTCCGTCGGATCCACCTCGAACGTGGTCGCAACCGCGCCCGCGACGCGCGGCGCGGCGGGCGCGTCCTGGGGATCCGTCGCCGCGGCCAGCGCGCTCAACAGGTCCGACATGCCTGGCATCGCAGCCGCGGCGGCCGCTTCCGCGTCCCCAGGCACGGCCTCCTGACCCGGCGCCTTGTTCTCGGCGCGCACGAAGAGCTTGAGCTTCAGCTCGCGCTCGGCGAAGCGGCGGACCGAGAGGTCCTTCACGTACAGTCCCGTGATCTCCACCTGGAACTCGTCGCGCAGCATGTGCAGCAGCCGACGGAGATCGAACAGCGCGATCTCACGATCACCCAAGTGGATCCGCGCGGCGCGCCCCCCCAGATCCGGCAGCACGTCCGCGATCCGCTCGCGCACGTAGTCCTTCATCCCGGCGAGAGCGATCTCGTCGGGAACCACGAGGACGGGCACGCCGTCGTCGTAATGGACACGCAGGTGCAACCGCGGAAAGGCCGCTTCAGGGGAGGACATGGCTTGGAGCCGTGCGCGGGGGGGGCGCGGGTTCGGCGGGGGTGCCGAAGGAGGGGCGGGCGCCTCGGGGGAGGAGGCGCGCGGGGTTGGATCGAGAGTACCACGACGCAACGGATGGCGGCAAGGAGGGGCGGTGGATCCGGCGAGTTCGTGGGAGAGTCGCGGTCGAAAGGTCACCGTAGGGAAGCGCGACCCCCTCGGACTTCCCCGCGCCCCGCCCGTGTTCCAACAACGCGTGACGCACCCGCGCTGGGCGCGCCCTTCGCGCCGTGCGACGAGGCGCGGATGGAGGTCGGGTGATCGTCTTGTGGCTGGTGGCCGCGATGGCAGGGGAGCCCGAGTCGACGGATCCGTCAGACGTCGAGGCGCCGGCGGATGCGCAGTCGCTGCCGTCGATGTTCGAGGACGCGGCGGAGCAGAGCGTCGCTGGGGGGCCGCCGCCGATCGCGCCCGAGCCAGCGCCCAAGAAGGAGTCTTGGTTCAAGCGGATGCACTACGAGGTCGGCTTCTCCGCGCAAGAAGGCGTGGGCACCGACAGCACCGGGCTGTTCCCGAACCTGGTGGTGGAGCCCGCGGCCTTCGAGTGGCGCTCCTTCCTGACGGACAAGGTGGCCTTCCACACGACGCTCAACCTCTTCCGGATGGTGGAGCCGGCGATCGCGCTCAAGGACGGGCGCATTGATTACGACTGCCACCTGGGGGGCCACATCCCGGTCGCGGACGGGCTCAAGGTGGTCGTCGCGCCGGGCGCCGCCATCGCGTACTCGTTCACCAAGTCCAAGTACCAGCGCATCGTCGGCGACGCGCGGATCGGCGTGGACATGACGCACGGCCTGTGGACCACGGGGCTCTACCTTCGACCCTACGCGGGCTGGTACCGCGAGATGGGGGTGGAGCACGGGCACGTCGTGGGCGGTGTCGTGATCGATCTGGTCGGCGTCGTGCGTCTGCCGAAGAAGAGCGAGCGCGCCGCGCGGTGAGCGCTAGGCCCTAGCCCTGCAGCAGCGGGTCGAGCTGGCCCTGTGCGTCGAGCGCGCGCATGTCGGTGTAGCCGCCGATCGACTTCTCTCCGACGAAGATCTGCGGCACCGTGTGCTGGCCGCTGGCCTCCACCAACCACGACCGCTTGGCCGGGTCGTAGGCGACGTCGATCTCTTCGTACTCGACGTGCTTCACGGTCGTGAGGAAGCGCTTAGCGGCGACGCAGTAGCCGCACGCGGGCGTCGTGTAGATGCGCACCTTGGCCATTTGGACTCCTGGGCCGCATCTAGCCACGCCCGGGCCACGCGTCCTGGGGGCCAGACCTAACGGTACGTGTCGGGGAAGATCGTCAGGACACCGTAGTCGTCCACGCTGTCGTAGGCGACCAGATCGACGCTGTAGCCGCCGTACCAGCAGTCCAGGTAGGTGCTGCTGGCCATGAAGTCCGCGTACCAGACGACGGGATCGTCGGAGGGGTACAGCTCGAAGGACTGGACCAGCTCGCCGGTGTTGTCGTCGTAGACGTCGGCCCAGACCTGCACCACGTCATAGACGCCGTCCGCGTCGTCGACGTCCGCCTCGAAGGACCAGATGTCATCGTTGTAGCCCGCGTCGAAGGAGCAGGCCGACCAGCCGTCGAACACCACGGGCGGGGAGTTCGTCACCACCACGATCGGGTCGTGATGCACAGGCGGCGAGTCGTCGACGAAGATGCAGCCGGTGAGGGCGGCGAGGCCGAGAGCGAGTGCGATGATGCGGGTCATGATGTCCTCCGTGTCCACGTATGCCTAGACGACGCCTGTTCGGAGTTATTCAAACCTCGTCACACGAATTGATGGAACGCGGAGGCGGCTTGGTGAAGAAGTGGGAGCGGGTGCCGGTGCCGGCGTCGACGGCGAAGCCGGTTCGACGCGGTCATCCTTGGGTTTTCCGCGACGGCGTGCCTCGGATGGCCCCCGGTACGCCCGTGCTCTTGTTGGACGGCGACGCGCCGATCGGCTGGGGCCTGGCGGACGACGGGGACATCGCCGTGCGGGTCCTGGGCACGGAAGCGCCTGACAAGCCCGACGTGGCCAAGCACCTCATGGACTCCATCGGCCGGGCGGACCGGTTCCGCTCCAGGGTCATGGACCCGCGCACCGACGCGTACCGACTGGTGAACGGAGAGGGGGATGGCCTGGGCGGCCTGGTGATCGACCGGTACGGCGATCTGGCGATCGTCCGCCTGTACGCCAAGGCCTGGGAGCCCTGGCTCGACGCGATCGTCGCGGCGCTCATGCCCCTCGCGTGGGTCTCGGGCGTGTCCCGGCGGCTGGGCGTGAACCGCGTGGACGGCGGCGACGGCCTCGTCCGCCTGCACGGGCCGGAGGCCGCGGAGGTGATCGTGGTCCAGGAGGGCGCGATGCGTCTGCTCGTTCGGCCCTCGCGCGGGCAGAAGACGGGCATGTTCCTGGATCAGCGCGAGCACCGGGCGCTGGTGGGTACCTGGGCGCGGGGTCGGGTCGTCGCGAACCTGTTCGCGTACCACGGGGGCTTCTCGGTGGCGGCGGCGCTCGGTGGGGCGGCCTATGTGACCACGGTCGACCAGGCGCCCGACGCGATCGAGGACGCGAAGGAAAATTTCCGCCTCAATGATCTGGACCCCGACGCGCATGCGTTTGAGGTGGCGGACGCCTTCAGCTGGTCGCCGCGCGGCAAGGTCGGGCTGTTGGTGCTCGACCCGCCGTCGCTCGCGCACGGGAAGCAGTCGGTGGCGCCGGCGCGGGCCGCATACCGCAAGCTTCACCGGCACCACGGCGCAAACGTAAGCCGGGACGGCCTCCTCGCGACATCGAGCTGCACGAGCTGGATGACGCCGGACACCTGGCGCGAGGCGGTGGAGGAGGGGCTGGAGGGTCCTTGGTCGTGGTTGCACACGAGCGAGGCGCCCCCGGATCATCCCGTAGCGGTCGGACACGTCGAGGGGCGTTATCTGAAGTTCGCGCTGCTGCGTCGCCGCTGAGCGTCGGCAAGGCTAACGCTAGGACGAGTGGACGCGGAGCGCGCGCTCCGGTACCATTCGGCCGCATGTGAGGGGACTGATGGCGAAGGTTCGGATCCTGCTGGCGGACGATCACGCGATCCTCCGGTCTGGGCTCACAATGCTCATCCAGAGCCACGCGAACTATGAGGTTGTGCTGCAGGCCTCGGACGCCGAAGAGGCGATCATCAAGGCCCGCGCGCAACAGATCGATGTGGCGATCGTCGACATCAGCATGCCGGGCGGCGGTGGCGTCACGCTGACGGAAGACCTGGTCCAGCTGTACCCGGGCATCCGCGTGATCGCGCTGACCATGCACGACGACCCGGCCTACCTCAAGGCCGTGCTCAGCGCGGGCGCGGCGGGCTTTGTCGTCAAGCGCTCGGCGGACACCCGCCTGCTCGACGCGATCGAGACCGTACTCGATGGTCAGGTCTACATCGACCCGGCCATGGGCTCCGGCGTCATCCGCGGCCTGCTCGACCCCCAGCCTGTCGCCGAGAGCGACGAGGGCAAGGGCCTCGAGAGCCTGTCCATGCGCGAGAAGGAGGTCCTGGTCCTCCTGGCGCACGGCTACACCAACCGCGAAGCGGCCGAGCGCTTGGGCCTGTCGATGCGCAGCGTCGAGACCTACCGCTCCCGCATGGCGGAGAAGCTGGGCTTCACCAACCGCGTGGACCTTGTCCGCTACGCGCTGGAAGCGGGCCTGCTCAAGACGACCGAGGCGCCGTAGGCTCGCGGCCCGCGGCAGCGCGCGCCTAGAGCTACGAACGCCGCGCCGCACCAACTCGCGACGCGAGGTGGCGACCCGATTGAGCGGAGGCGACGGATCGCGGCGATCAAGTCGCCGGGCGTCGCTTCATGACGTTCGCCGCCGGTCGGCCGAAGTGTCGACCGACCGGCGCGGGCAACGCTCTAGGAGCCGAAGACGTCGGCCGAGACGGTGGCCTTGTAGCCAAGCTTCTTGATGGCGGCGATCAGCGTCTCGGGCTTGACCTTGGCCGAGTCGAACGCGACCTCGGTGCGGCCGGTCTGGTAGTCGACGGCCGAGGCCACGACGCCCTGCACGCCGCCGAGCGCGGCCATGACCTTGTTCGCGCAGTCACCGCAGGTCAGGCCCTCGACCGCCAGGGTCAGCTTGGTGCCCGAGGCGGCCTGGACCTTGGCGGAGGCGTCCGCGAACGCGGCGGCGTCGGCCATGGGGCAAGCGAAGGCGGGCGTGGCGGCGAAGAGGGCGATGCCGAAGAGGAACGAGCGCATGAAGGCCTCCGGGTGGGGACTGGTGTTTGGCTCTGGAGATCTAGCGTTCTAGACGCAATGTGCACGCCCGGCGACGCATCCGCGACGAACTTTCACGTCCAGCGACAGGGGCGCAGGCCGATCATGTCACCCCGAGGGCCCCAAAGTGCGTGGGCGCGCCGCCGCGAAGCGCGCTAGAGGCCAAACGGTTTTCGTGGAGGTTGAATGGACTGCCGCTCGCTCTCGCTGTTGGGTTTCCTGTGTGCTTCATCGCTGGCGCTCGCCGCTGAACCCGCTCCGGCGCAGAAGGCTTCGCCCACGGACTCTCCCACCGCGACCAAGAGCGAGGATCCGGCTCCGCCTGCGCCGACTTCGGCCCCCGCCGCCCCGGCCACACCTGCCGACGCGCCTCCCCCCGGCGCCGTCGACGCGCCGGCCCCCGCGCCCGTGGTCACGGCTCCCGCCCCGGCCCCTGCGTCGGCTCCCGTCGTCGCGGCTCCTGCGCCCGTGGTCACGGCTCCCGCCCCGGCCCCTGCGTCGGCTCCCGTCGTCGCGGCTCCTGCGCCCGTGGTCGCAGCGCCAGCGCCCGCGCCTGTCGTCGCGGCTCCCGCCCCGGCCCCTGCGCCCGCGCCTGTCGTCGCGGCGCCCGCTCCTGCGCCCGCGGTGGTCGTGGTCACGCCGCCTCCGCCTGCGCGCGCCACCGATGACGACGTCGGCACCGAGTACCCGGTGATCGATCGCATGTCGCTCGGTCCCCTTCACGACACGGAGCACGCCGTCGAGGCCGGCACGAGCGTCGACGAGGTGCGCCACCCGACGATCGTCCCCGACGTGTTCGACGTCGCGGTCGCCAAGAAGGTCATCCCGATCTACCCGAACGAGCTCCAGGTCCTCTACGGCGAGCAGGCGATCCGCTGCTCCGGCAAGGTCTGGATCGACGCCAAGGGCCGCCCGCTGCGTGTCAGCCTGCTGGAGTGCCCGGACGGGTTCCAGATGTCGGCGCTCAACGCGATCCAGCACTGGCGCTGGGAAGCGCCCACCGAGCCGGTGCCCGAGGGCGGCCTCCCGGTCGCGGTTCGCACGGGCTTTGCTCGCGTGAACCACCGCTACTACCCGGGCGTCACCTACTTCGCGCACCCCGAGGAGGTCACGGCCAACCCGTCGCGCCCGGTGCTGCTCAAGGGCGGCAAGATGCCGCGCTACCCGCGTCAGGTGAACGCCGGCGACGACTCCTGCTTGGTCGAGCTCACCGTCGACTGGCACGGCAACACCCGCGCGCCGATCGTCGACGAGTGCGCGGATCCGTTCCGCATCCCGCTGAGCCACGTGCTCCGCACCTGGAAGTGGACCTGGACCAACCCGCCCGAGAAGGGAGACTCCGTCACGCTGGTGACCGAGGTCATCTTCAAGCTGTGATCGGCGTCGGCGCCTGAGGTCCTACGGGGGCCGCACGGCGCGGCGCCCCGGGGCCGCGCCCCCCCCCCGGTCACATCGTCCAGGTCATGGGGAAGCGGTCCTTCAGCGCGAAGTGGCCAAACGTGTCTCGTCCGCGCAGCAGGGTGGCGACGCCGCTCTCGGCGGTGGCCTGCCGGATCGCGGGCGCCATGTAGCGGCCGACGAAGCCGACGCGACGTCGAGGCGTGCGGTTGGGTCCGCTCGCGTGGACCAGGCTGAAGTGGTGCATGGACATCATGCCTGCCTCCATCACGTTGATGACCTCCTGGCTGCGGTCGAGCGCGGCCACGGCGGTGGGCGACAGGGTAAGGCTGAACTTGTCCTTGGGCGCGTCGGGCAAAATCTGCCGGTGGCTGGTGGCGGCGTAGTGCAGGCCGCCGTTCTCGTCGGTCGACTCGGTGAGGCCGAGCCAGACGGTGAGGAGCTGGTCGGCGTCAGCGCCTTTCTCGGCGGTGTCGACGTGCCAGTTGATCCCGCGGCGGATGCCCGGGTTCTTCACGAACACGTCGGCGTTGCGGATCAGGATGTCGGGCCCGAGGATGGACTCGACGAAGTCGAGCACGCGCGGGTGACGGACTAGGCCGTCGATCCACTCGCGGAACGGGTGGTCGGCGTGCTCCCACGGGCGGTAGTCGCGCTGCTTCCACTCGCCGCCGTGCGCCGCCACCGCCTCGGCCTCGATCGCCTCGAAGGCGGTGAGCTGGGCCAAGGCCTCGTCGGGCGAGAGCGCGACCAGCCGGTTGACGTAGCCGTCCCGCCAGTAGGCCTCGGTCTGCTCAGGCGAGAGGGCGGCGGTCATGTGGGCTCCTTGGCGGGCGCGAGCAGGCGGCGTCGACGCCGGTCGAGCGTGGAGGCGAACAGCAGGGACACCAGGATGCCGACGCCGACGGTGGGGAACAGCTCGGCGCGCACCTGCGCGATCCAGGACCCGACGAGCAGCAGCCAGGCCGTCAGGCGGAAGAGCCAGGAGAAGGTGCCGGTGAGCAGGAGCGAGCCGAGCGCCTCGCGCACGAGCCCGACGACGCCGACGCGCGACGCCCCATCGACGCGCGCGGCCTTGTCGTAGTCGACGGTGGTGGTGCGCGCGCCCAGGGCGACGATGATGGCCGCGAGGTTGGCGGACCCGACCGACGTGGCGGCGATCCGGCGGGCGAGCGGCGCGCGCATCGCGACGTAGGACCCGGCGCCCGCGGGGATCGCGCGGGTACCGGGCAGGCGGGAGAGCAGGCCGTAGACCGACCGCGCCGCGACGAACCACGCGGCGTCCTGCCGGGAGCGCTTCACGGCGAACACGGCGTCGACCCCGGGCATGGCGTCCAGCGCGCGCACCAGGTCGGGGAGGGTCTCAGGGGGATCTTGCAGGTCGCCGTCGAGCACGACGACGATCTCGCCTTGCGCCTTGGCCAGCCCGGCCTTGGTGGCGCCCAGCTGTCCGCGGTTCTTCGATAGGCGCAACAGCGTCACGCCCGTGGGGAGCGGGATCGCGCGGGTGTCGTCGGTCGAGGCGTCGTCGACGAGCAAGACGGCGCCTGCGGGATCGACCGCCCGCACCGCGTCCAGGCCGCGTCGGGCCAGCTCGGGCAGCACGCGCGCCTCGTTGTGCACGGGCGCGACCATGCTCACACGGGTCACGGCGCGCGCCCCGTCTCGGCGATCGCCGCCTCCATGCGGGAGAGCGTGGCGTCGTCCATGTGGCTGTGCAGCGGCAGGCACAGGCTGCGTGACCAGACGTGATCGGTGACCGGCAGCGCCGGCACGTCGCCGAGGCGGCGGAGCTGATGCAGCGGCGGGTCGAAGTAGCGGCGGGTGGCGACGCCGTGCGCGGCGAGGGTGTCGCGGGCGGACTCCATCGTGCCCGGCGCGATGGCGCAGAGGTTCTGACCGTTGGTCACGACCCCGTGCGGCACCTGCTGGACGGTCCAACCGGCGCGGACGAGCGCGGCGCGGAGGCGCGCGTCGTAGGCGCGGCGGCGCTCGAGGGTGCGCTCCAGGTGCGCGAGGCCGTGGCGGGCGGTCGCGGCGGAGATCTCGTCGAGCTTGCCGTTGAAGCCGACGATCGAGTCGCGCAGGTCGGGCGCGAGGCCGTGCGTGCGGACGGTGGCGACGCGGGCTGCCAGCGCCGGATCGCCCGCGACCACCAGGCCGCCCTCGATCGACGGCCAGACCTTGGTGGCGTGCAGGCTGAAGACGGTGAGGTCGACCCGTGGATCCACGCGCAGCCCGTCATGGCTGCTGCCCGCGGCGTGCGCGGCGTCGAGCAGCAGCGTCGCGCCCGCGGCCGTGGCGAGCGGCACGAGCCGGTCGAGGTCGGGCGGGACGCCGAACACGTTCACCGGGATCACCACCGCCACGTCCGGGTTGGCGGCGAGCAGCGCGGCGACATGATCGGGGTCGATCGTCCAGGTGTGCGGGTCGATGTCGGCGAGGACCGGGCGCAGGCCCGCGCGCTCCACCGCGTTCAGCGTCGCGATGTAGGTGAAGGACGGGAGGATCGCGGCGCCCTTGAGGCCCAGCGCGAGCAGCGAGGCCTCCAGGCCGTCGGCGCCGGAGCCGACCGAGATCACGCGGTCCACGCCGAGCCAAGCGGCGCTCTCGGCCTCCAGCGCGGTGACGTGGGGCCCGGCGTTGGTGGTGCGGCCCTCCTGGAAGGCGCCGCGGAGCTTATCGAACAGCGCGCTGTCGGCGTCGTAGAACGGGCGGATCACCGGGATCACCGGCGGCGCGGGCCTCGGCGCGTCCGGCTTGAGCAGGTCCCAGGCGGCGAGCGTGGCGCGCAGGCCGTCCTCGAGGTTGGTGCGGGCCGTCCAGCCGACCGCCGCGTGGATCGCCGACACGTTGGGCACGCGCCGGGGGATGTCCTCAAAGCCCTTGCCGAAGAACTCGAGCCCGGAGGTGTCGACCATGCCGGCCGAATGCCCGGTCAGGCGGATGATCGCCTCGGCGAGTTGGCGCATGGTGACGGGCTCGCGGTTGCCGATGTTGAACGGGCGACCGACCAAGGGGCCGGGCTTGAGCGCGAGCGCCAGCGCGACGGTCGCCTCCACCGCGTCGTCCACGTAGCAGAAGCAGCGCACGGCGTGGCCGCCGTCGACCAGCTCCAGCGGGCGACCCTCCTGCACCGCGCCCAGGAACTGACTGATCACCCGGCCACGGCCCGGGGCGTCGATGCGGGGGCCGTAGGCGTTGAAGTAGCGCACGGCGGCGGCGGTGAGGCCATCGCGGGTGAGCGCCCAGGCCAGGTGCTCGGCGGCGAGCTTGCTGACTGCGTAGACCCAGCGCGCATTCGACGTTGGCCCGAGCACGGTGTCGCCGTCCTCGCGCAGGTCGTCGGTGTTCTTGCCGTAGGCCTCGCTGGTGCTGGCGAACAGCACGGCGCGCTGGTGGCGGTGGGCGGCGTGCAGCACGGCGCGCGAGCCCATCAGGTTCACGTCCAGCACCTCGGCGGCGCGCTGCAGATAGTCATGCACCCCGGCGATGCCCGCGAGGTGGATCACCCGCTCGGACCGCGCGACCAGACGGTCGACCAGCGCCTCGTCGCGCACGTCGCCCTCGACCAACTCTACGCCCCGCAGGGACGGATCCAGCTTGCCCTGCGCGTGGCGGACGTCGAGTGCTACCACCGAGCGCCCCGCCGCCACCAGCGCCGAAGTCACCTGACTGCCGAGGAAGCCGGCGCCGCCAGTGACGAGCACGGGCAGGGTCGCGTTGCCGGGAGATGTCATGCGCCTCTCAGAGGAGCGCGTATCTTATCCCAGGTCAGCGATCTGGGGAGCGGGGTTGAGCGTTCCCGGCAGCCACTTGAACCAGGTGTTCCATGCCCAAGGCGCCGCAAAGGCCGGATACATCGCGAGCATCGCGAAGGGGAAGATGCCCAGGTTGAGGCCCACCGCGATCAAGATGTGAAAGGCCGCGCCGACGATCACGTAGAGGCGCTCGGGGTGCCAGCGCAGGCAGAGGTCGCGGAAGCGCCCCGGAGTGGTCGGCTTCTCGCGGATCCAGAAGAACAGCAACATCAGCGGGCTGGTGTACTCCCACAGGATGGTGATGGCGGAGCCGAACTGCGTGAGGAAGTAGAGAGGATCCAGCGACCGGCCGAGGTCGAAGCGGGCGACCGCCGGATCGTGAAGGATGTAGTAGAGCGCGGTGAAGCCGCCCCACGGCATCCAGCCCAGGCCTGTCTTGGTGATGCCGGCGCCGAAGTACATCACGACCAGCTGGAGCACGAGGAGCTGGCGGGCCCAGGCGGGGTGGTGCGCGCCGTCGCCGAGGAACGAGCCGGTGCGCCACCACGCGCGCAGCGACAGGACCTCCCACGCGGGGGACCACCACAGGATCAGCAGCACGTTGCGCATCATCGTGTCGATGCCGCGGTCGGCGTCGTCCATGATGCTGGCGGTCTGCGCGTAGAGCAGCACGAACACGATCGTCGACAGGCGCGGCAGGATGCCCAGGCCGACGAAGGAGATCGAGACCATGAGCGTGCCCCAGATCGCCCAGGCGGACTCGGCCGTCGGCGGCAGTACGAGCCACACGAACGGCACGTCGCCGCGGGACAGCACGTCGCCCCAACCGCCAGCCTGCATGGGGGCCCACAGCGGCACGACCAGCCGCTCGATGCCGACCCACGACAGATCCCACAGCAGGCAGAGCACCAGGCCGATGCGGACTAGCGCGATCCCCCAGGGGAGCTCACGGTCATTCCAGGCGTTCACCCAGGCGAGCCACGCGCGGCGGAGCTTGGTCATGGGAGCTGCCCTTCGTGCGCGGCGGGAGGGTTCTCGCCAGGCGGGCCGGGCTCGGAGGGCGGCGTCGACGGGTCCTTCAGCGCCTTGGGCCCCGGGACCAGATCCTCGCGGGTCACCTTGAACTTGAACCGCTGCTTCACGGTCATGTCGGGCTTCTGGCCGGGGAGCGGCGTGCGCTGCTCCTCTTGGAGCACCTCAATCGCGACCAGCTCAGGGTGCGCCTGGAAGGCGCGGGTCGCCACCCAACGCGAAAAAATCTTGTAGCGCCGGGGGATCTCGTCGCGGTCGAGGTCGTACAGGCCGCGCACCCGCCGGAAGTTCAGGATCTCCGCCATGAACGTGGCGTCCGGGTCCAGGCGGCGGAACAGCGGGACGATGGTGCCGTCCTCGGTGTAGCCGCGCAGCGTGAAGCGCAGCGGCGTGCGGTCGGCCCCGGTGAACAGCGCCCAGTTCTGCCCGGTGCGCAGCAGCTGATTGAACGGGTGGATCGGCTTGGAGACCGTGTTGTCCAGGTCGACGAAGAAGCCGGAGCCCTTGAGGACAAAGGTCTCAAACTGCGGGCGGGTGATGCCCAACTTGGACAGCATGCCCATCCACTCGTCGACCTGCTCTTTCACGTCGCCGCGGGCGAGGTCCTTCTCGGTGACGCGGGGGCCGATTGGGATGGCGACCCAGCCGTTCACGGCGATCACGAGGGCGAGCATGGCCCCTCGGAAGTTCGCCCAGCGATCCGGCTCCACGCTCATCCAGTCCCCGCAGGTGCACGATCACCCGGTCGGGGGCGGTCGTGGTCGCCTGTGGCAGTTAGTCGGGGCGGCCCCTGGAGGCACGGTTGCTTCGCTTGGATGACGTGACGGTGACGGCGGGCGCGCGCACACTGCTGGAGCGCGCGGACCTGCACGTGCACCCGGGCGACCGGGTCGGCTTGGTCGGACGCAACGGCGTGGGCAAGACCACGCTGCTGCGGGTGATGCTGGGAGAGTTGGAACCCGAGTCGGGTGCGGTGCTGACGCGCAGTGGCGTGCGCGTCGGCTGGCTCCCCCAGCAAGCCGTCTCCGGTTCTGTCCGCGACGTGTGGGACGAAGCTCGGAGTGGCATGGTGCATCTGATCGCTCTGGGCGAACAACTCGCTGCTGCGGAGGTGGCTTCCGCGAGCGGTGAGGACGCCGCGATCAACCGGGCCGAGACGGCGCGCGAGGCGTTCCGACTGGCTGGCGGCTTTGCGGCGGACGAGGCGGTTGGGGAAGTGCTTCACGGACTCGGGTTCCGCACTGAAGACTGGCATCGAGCGTGCCAAACCTTCTCCGGCGGGTGGCAGATGAGAATCGCGCTCGCAAGGGTTCTTTTGTCTGACCCCGATCTGCTGCTGCTCGACGAGCCCACCAACCACCTCGATCTGGCGTCGCGATCCTGGCTCGCCGATCACCTCGCCCGCAGCCGGGCGACGCTGATCGTCGTCAGCCACGATCGCCACCTGCTGGACCGTGTCTGCAACCGCACGGTCGAGATCCGCCACGCCCGCCTGGAGACCTTCAGCGGCAACCTGACCGGCTGGATCCACGAGCGCGCCCGCCGTGACGCGATCGCCGAGGTCACGCGCGATCGTCAGGACGCGGAGATCGAGCGATTGGAGCGCTTCGTCGACCGCTTTGGCGCCAAGGCGACCAAGGCCAGCCAAGCCCAGAGCCGGGTCAAGCAGATCGAGAAGCTCGAGGCCGAGCGGATCGACGCCCCGCAGGGCGAGGGCCAGCCGCGGTTCCGGCTGCCGCCGCCCCCCGGCGCCGGCGCCATGCTGGTGAGCCTGCGCGGCGCGTCCCTGGGCTGGGACGGCGCCGACGTGCTCAAGGGCGTGGACATCGAGATCGGCCGCGGGGAGCGCTGGGTGGTCCTCGGCCCGAACGGGGCAGGGAAGTCCACGCTGCTGTCGGCGCTGGCGGGGCGCTTGGCGCCGCGGGCGGGGCGTCGGGTGGTTGGACGCGAGGTGCGGGTCGGCCACCACGTCCAGGATCTGGCGAAGGACCTCCCGGGCGAACGTACGGCGCTCGAGCAGACGCTGGCGTCTGTGCCGGGGGCGACGCCCGCTCAGGGCCGCTCCGTGCTGGGCGCGCTCGGCTTGTCGGGGCAGCTGGCGATGCGCCCGATCAAGGAGCTCTCAGGCGGCGAGAAGGCGCGGGTGGTGCTGGCGGCCTTCGCCCTTCGCCCGGCCGATCTCTTGCTGCTCGACGAGCCCACCAACCACCTGGACGCCGTCACGGCCGAGGTGCTGGTGGAGGCGCTCTGCGCGTGGGAGGGAGGCCTGGTCGTCGTCACGCACGATCGCTGGCTGGTCGAGCGGCTCGCCACCCACGTCGCCCGCGTGGTCGACGGCACGATCGACGCCCACCCGGGCGTGAAGCCCGAGGATCTGCTCCCCGGACCGCCCCCTGGCCGTCGCACGGCCGAGGCCCGCGCCGCCGAGGCGCCGCCCCAGGGGCAGACCGACCACGCCGCCAACCAGGAGCGCCGCCGGGCCACGCGCAAGTTGGAGAAGCTGATGGCGCAGGCGGATCAGGTCTCGGTTCGCATCGGCAAGATCGACGAGGAGATGTTCGAGGCGGCGACCGACCACGTGGCGGTCACCAAGCTGTCGAAGGAGCGCGCGGACGCTGAGACGAAGCTCGAGGCGCTCTTTGAGGAGATGGCGCTGCTCGAGCTGGGGATGTGACGGACGACCGAGCGGCCAGACGCGGGGGCGGCGCGCCCCCGGCCTGCGCTAGACCGGGCAGGTCCGGCGGTCTTCAGAGTCCGTCAGGCCGTCGCAGTTGTCGTCGACGCCGTTGTAGCAGTTCTCGAACTGGAACGGATTGACCGCGCGCGAGTCGTCGTCGCAGTCGTCGCCGCGGTTGACGTAGTCCTGGTTCGGCTTGTTGCAGGCGTCGATACGGGTGGCGGGGTCGCCGTAGCCGTCACCGTCGCCGTCCAGCCACCAGCTGCGGGGCTCAAGCGGGTCGTCGTCGATGGCGCCGTTGCAGTCCTGGTCTACGTTGTCGCAGACTTCGTCGGCGCCCTGGTAGACGTCCTCGCGAGAGTCGTCGCAGTCGGCCCCGCCGCACTGCCACGCGTCCTGGCCATCGCCGTCCAGATCACAGTTGATGCTGAAATGGACCGTGAGGTTGATGACGTCGACCACGTTCTTGGGCTTGCTCGTGGTGGAGGGGTCCTCGGCTTCATCCGCGGCCTGGCCAGAGAAGAAGTAGCGGACCTCAAACGGCACCGTGGCGGTGTAGTCGCCGGTCTTCCAGCGCCAGGGGCGGTAGTCGAGCGTGACCTGCACGGGCTTGGTCTGGCCGGGGACCACCTGAGAGTAGGGGGCGACGTTGATCACCAGCAGGTCGGACGCGTTGCCGGTGGGCACCGCCGGGGAGATGTACAGGATGCTCCCCATGTTGTTCTTGACCGAGAAGCTCGCGTACTGTGGCGGCTGCGTGTAGTTCGCCACGGGGATGGTGACGCCGTCCTCGGGCGAGATGGTCGCGTCCACGGGGAACGGCTTCGCCGCCTCCTGGGTGCACGCAGCGGCGAGGAGCATCAGGGGGAACAGGATCCGGCGAACAGCCATGCGGTGCGTCTCCCTCTCTGGGCACCCTAGCACCGTCACGGCGCGAGTGTCGACGGCGTTGAGGGGGTTGCGCCCGCGTGTAGATGTACGCGGATGCCCGATTTAGACGGTTTTGAGGCTTCGACCGTGACGGTCGTGAGGGGTGCCGAATTTGGGGGTCGCGTGTGTGCGGAACCCGCTGTAGATTGGCCTCAATGGACTCGGGTGGTGCATGTTGAAGACCAATCTCTTCTCTGTCGTGCTGTGGTTGCCGCTGGCCGTTGTGGCGGGCGGCGGCCTGCAGGGCTGTAATGACGGCGGCGCTACGGAGGACACGGACTCGGCCTGCATCGGCATCACCTGTCCGGGGCGCGACACCGACGATCCCGACGCGGACACCGACACCACCGTGGACGACACCGACAAGCCCGACACCGACGTGGTGGACACGGACACGGACACGGTCGACACGACGGACACCGACACGGGTGACTCGGACGTCGTCGACTCGGACACGAACAACCCCGACACGTTCCCCCCGGACAGCGACACCATCGACTCGGACAGCGACACGGTCCCGAACGACACCGGGATCGACACCGACATCAAGATCATCGACGGAAAGACGATGCAGTTCGGTGATCTGGTGCTCAGCGAGGTCATGGTCACGCCGTCCTTCGACGACTGCTCGAACGAGGCCTACGGCCAGTACATCGAGATGAAGAACGCGACCGACCACGAGTTGAACTTGCAGTTCGTGGTGGTGCGCTACGGTGCTCGCAGCTTCACCGTGACCTCCCAGGTGCTGGTGCAGCCGGGCGCGTACGCGATCGGTCGCCCCAGCTTCGCCGCCTGCGCGGGCTACCTTCCCAGCTTCCACGCGGACTTCACCTACTCGTCGAACATCGTGTTCACGAGCGCGGGCAGCAACACCACGCTGTCGCTGCTGCGGCCAGACTCGGTCACGATCGACACCGTCAACTTCTCCACTTGGCAGTTTGGACCTTCCCCGGAGCGGTTCACGCGCGGGTACTCGGTGCACCTGACGCCGGGCAAGGAGGACGCGTCGTCCAACGACTTCCCGGACTCGTGGTGCCTGGCCGACGAGCTGCTCGGCATCGACATCCCGGGGAAGAGCCCTAGCTACGGCACGCCGGCCCGTCAGGCGCATGGCTGCACCGCGATCGTCGGCCCGATCGACACCGACGACTCCGACGTCGTCGTCGACACGGACACCGCCACGCCGGTCAAGCCCGGCGATCTGGTCATCAACGAGGTCAACCTCAACCCGCTCGGCTGCCCGAACCCGGATGAGGGTCGCTACATCGAGATCTACAACAACACCGACAAGTCGGTGGATCTGCGGGACTTCAAGATCGACTGGGGCACCATCAAGGACCTGTCGATCGGCAAGCGCGCGGGCAGCAACTGGCTCCTCGGGCCGCGCGAGTTCACCGCGATCCAGCGCTCGTCGTCGACCGGCTGCTACAATTACGGCAACCGCTTCACGGTGAACAACTCGCTGTCGCCCACCGGCAAGCGGGTGGTGCTGCACACCGTCGCCGGCGCCTCGCCCGCGGTCGTCGTGGATGAGGTCGACATGTCGACCTGGGTGTTCCCGAACGGGCGCGCCATGGGCTTCGACCCGGACGCGCTGATCGCGACGCCGTACCTCAACCCGCTGCGCTCGCTGTGGTGCCCGCAGCAGAACTACATCGCCGGCGGCGTCCGCGACCGCGGCACGCCCAGCGAGCCCAATAACTCCTGCACCCCGGGCGGCGGCACCGACACCGACACCGACCTGCCCCCGGAGGATCCGTGCTTCACGGCGCTGAGCCGCAACGTGAACAACGGCCTGGATCCCGACGAGCTCTGCCGCGGTGAGCTCATGATCACCGAGCTGCACCTGGATCCTAAGGACTGCGGCGGCAGCCCGTCGCAGGGCCAGTACCTCGAGCTGTACAACGCCTCGGGTTACACGGTGCACCTGCGCTCCGGCCTGCTGATCGACCTGAGCAGCGGCGCCGCCGAGGACATCGAGCCCATCGGCGCGGCCGTGACGGACGTGGCGCCGGGCCAGTACTTCACGGTGCAGCCCAAGCAGTTCCAGGCCTACTGCCATGACTTCGCCCACCGGTTCGACCTGGCGACGTCCGGCAAGACCTTCACGGCGTCGTCGATCCAGATCCAGAACGGTCAGCAGACCGAGATCGATCGCGTCGACTTCTCGGGCTGGTCCTTCCAGAAGGGCATCGCGCGTCAGCTGATGCCGGAGATCCCGCTCGTCCTGTCGCCCAACTACGACCTGGCGTCGTTCAACGACGACCAGTCCCTGTGGTGCGTCGACGGCCCGTCGATGAACCCGTTCGGCAGCCTGGATCACGGCACGCCCGCGGCGATGAACGACTGCAACCCGGATGGCCCGGTGGACGACACCGACCTCGCCGGCGACACCTTCGTGCCGGATCCGCACACCAACCGCGACATCACCGACGGCATCTCGCCCGAGGAGCTTTACGAGGGTGAGCTGCTGCTCACCGAGGTCATGATCGACCCGGTGGGCTGCGGCGGCGGCACGAATGCCCGGTTCTTCGAGCTGTACAACAACACCAACTCCATCATGCACCTCAACGGGCTGCAGGTGGCGGTGGGCGGCAACACCGCGGGCACGCTGGTCAAGACCGGCAGCTCGGACGATCTGCCCGGCGGCGCGCGCACCATCATCTCGATGTCCTCGCAGTTCGCGTTCTGCTTCCCGTCCATGGCCCCCAAGTGGGAGCTCAGCGGCGCCACGCTCGACGCGTCTCGCGTCCGCTTGTTCAACTCGACCATCAGCACCATCGACGCGGTCGACTTCACCGGCTGGAGCTTCACGCAGGGGCGCTCCCTTCAGTTCGATCCGACCGTCAACCCGTCGTTCTTGCTGAACAACCTCCCGGACCGCTGGTGTGACTCGGACGTCGCGATCCTCGGCACGACCTCGGACTTCGGCAGCGCCGGTACGGCCGGACACTGCTGGGATCGTGTGGTGTCGGACACCGATGACGGGGGGCCGCCGCCGCTCACGCTCGACCAGCTCCCGCGCGCCACGACCACGCTGCTCATCACCGAGATCATGTCGAACCCGCACTGCGCGGACGCGAAGGGTGAGTACGTCGAGGTCTACAACAACTTCCCGGGCCCGGTCGACCTGTTCGGCCTCCGCCTGCGCGTGAACACCTTCGGCCCGGCCACGGTGGTCACCACGCATCAGGTCGTCGCCGGCAACGGCTACGCGACGCTGGCGCGCACGAACGCGGCGCGTTGCTACGTGACCGAGCCCACCGCGAGCTACCCGTCCACCTGGGAGATGCGCGACATCGGCGATCGCTACGACCTGACGTTCACGGACTCGGGCGGCTTCACCGTGTACCTGAACAGCGTCAACACGGCCGGCTGGGCGGTCCCGCCCACCGGGCAGGCGCTGCAGCTCAACGCGACCAAGTACAACTACTTGGCGAACACCTTCGAGGTGGCTTGGTGCCCGACGCCTGCGATCAGCACCTACAACCTCACGCCCGCTAGCCCGACCCTGCTCGACTTCGGCACGCCTGGCCGCCCGAACGACGGCTGCCCCGTGCTCTGTGACTCGGCGGACAGCAGCTGCCTGCCGCCCGACACCGACACGCCTGAGACCGACATCCAGGTGGAGCCGGATCTGCCGTTGCCCGGCGAGCTGGTGATCACTGAGTTCATGGCGCAGCCCGGCGACTGCTCGCCCGACGCCACCGCCGAGTACATCGAGGTCTACAACACCACGCTCAAGCCGTTGAGCCTGCGCTACCTCACGGTCAACGACGAAGAGGGGCTCGCCACCACGCAGTTCAGCGCGGCGGTGCCGTCGCACGGCTACGCGGTGTTGCTCAACTCGCACGCGGGCACCAACCAGTGCTACGGCCTGCAGAGCAACGCCTGGTACGACGGCGCCGTGCTGAACAACAACGGCGACGTCATCACGCTCACGAACGAGTTCGGGCAGGTGATCGACAGCGTCGACTTCAACAGCTTCCCGTCCGCGTTCGGCACGTCGTGGGAGCTGGGCGCGGGCCTGCCTCTGACGGCGGCCGGGAACGACGCGGCCAACAAGTGGTGCACGTCGACCACGCTCATCCCTGGTGGCGTGGGCGATCGCGGCACCCCGGGCGCGGTCAACACGTGCACGCCGCCGTCGGTGCTCCCGCCGGTTTGCCCGACGGACCCCAACACCAACATCAAGGGCGCCTGTGAGCTGGTGCCCGGCGATCTGGTGATCACCGAGATCATGGCGAACTCGGCCGAGGCGCTCAAGCCCAACGACCCCGCGACGGAGTGGGTCGAGGTCTACAACGCCAGCGGTCAGACCGTGAACCTGCGCGGCGTGGAGATCGCCAACCGGTTTGGCGCGCTCGCCACGTCCGCCATCAACGACGACGTGTACGTGCCGTCCAAGCGCCGCGCCGTGCTGGCCCGGTTCCACGCGGGTGGGCGCCTCTACAACGCGAACGCCAGCGCGACCTACTCGCGCCCGCTGTTCGACAACCAGGGCGACATCGTCCAGCTGCGCGTGGGGCCGACCCTGATCGATCAGGTCGACTACCGCACCTGGCCCGATGAGCAGCCCGGCGAGGCCCTGTCGCTGTCCGGCAACTACCTCACCGCGACGTCCAACGACGCCCCCTGGGCTTGGTGCCCGGCGATCACGCCGATCCCTGGTGCCCAGGACGACCTCGGCACGCCCGGCTCGGCCAACCCGCGCTGCGCGTCGCTGATCGTCGACACCAGCGTGCCGCCGCCCGGACCGCTGGACGCCGACACCCTGGTTGATCCGGGCTACCCGGACACCGACAGCTGGGTCCACACGGGCACGGCGCTGACCTTGGGCCAGCTCGGCCCGTCGGATCTGGTGATCACCGAGCTGATGGTCGACCCGATCGACTGCACCGACGGCGCCTCCGAGTACATCGAGCTGCGCAACAACCGCAGCGTCGACGTGGACCTCAACGGCCTGAAGATCACGACCTCGTCTGGCACGTTCACGCTGAACCGCAGCGTGATCGTTGGCCCGCACCGGTTCGCGCTCGGCGTGCCCGGCGGCGTGGCCAACTGCTACGACTTGCCGTCTGACTTCGAGTACACGGGCCTCAAGCTGGTCAACGTCTCCGACACCGTCACGTTGGCCGGCCCGACGTTCGCGTTCGACACGGTCAACACCTCCGTGTTCCCGGTCCGTACGACCGGCGCGTCCTGGAACCTGGACCCCACGGCGTTCACGGCTTCGCTCAATGACGTCGGTGGCAACTGGTGCCCGAGCCCGGACGTGATCCCTGGCGGTCAGCTCGACCGCGGCACGCCCGGCTACGCCAACGCGCAGTGCATCACAACCTACGACCCCGACACCCAGCCGAGCGACACGTTCGACACGTTCACGCCCTCGCCGGATCCGGCGAAGCCGATGTCGGACGTGAAGGTCGGCGAGCTGCTGATCACCGAGATCATGGTCGACCCGCGCGACTGCTCCGACGAGAACGCGGAGTACGTCGAGGTCTACAACAACGGCACGCAGCCCATCGACCTGAACGGGCTCGTGGTGTCGGACGGGGCGCGCACCTACACGGTCGCCGCGCTCCCGGCCCACCTCGTGATCCAGCCGGGCGACTACTACCTGGCCCGTCGCGCGGCCGTGAACGAGTGCTACACGCTGCGGACCAAGTTCCGCTACACGTCGCTGGCGTTCGGCCAGGCCGGTTCGGTCGCGTTCATCGCCAACCAGACCAAGGTCATCGATCTGGTCGACTTCGGCCTGTTCGCGCCGGCGCCCGGCCACGCGTACACCCTCAGCCCGACCAAGGTCGCGGCGACGCCGCCGTCGTCGGCGGTGGGGGAAGCGCCGGCCAGCGTGGTCGCCAGCGGGACGTACTCCAACGTCTACCTGCACAACCGCGCGGCGGACTGGTGCACAGGCTGGCTGCGCTTCTCGGGCTCGCTGGGTGACAAGGGCTCGCCCGGCAAGGCCAACGACGCCTGCGTGCCGGACGGCCAGCTGCCGCCGTACCCCGCGGATTACGTCGCCAACGTGGAAGAGCTGGACGCGAACCAGCTGGCCATCACCGAGTTCATGGCGGACGCGCGCGCCTGTCCTGACCTGTTCGGCGAGTACATCGAGCTGCGCAACACCTACCCGTTCACCGTGGACCTGTTCGGGATGCACATCCGCACCGGCAGCACGGACACCGTGGTGTCGTCGCACCGCGAGGTGGCCCCCAACGCGCTGACGCTGATCCGCAAGGTCGGTGGCAGCAGCGCCTGCTACTTCGGCGTCAACGCGGACATCCTCACCAACTTCGTCCTGAGCAGCTACGGCAACGCGGGCGACACGGTGGCGCTGACGAACTCGCACTCGACCTTGGATCTGGTCGACTACAGCACGTTCTCGGTGCGCACCGGTGAGGCGTTCTCGGTGACCGCGGGCCACGAGACGGCGACGGGCAACGACAGCGAGCTCAACTGGTGCTTCGAAGCGAGCACCATCGCGGGCACCGCGGACAAGGGCTCGCCGGGTCAGACCAACGGCGTGTGCGCCTCGCCGGCGTTCGTCCGGAATGTGGGGTCGCTCGTGCCAGGTGACCTGGTGATCAGCGAGATCATGATCCGCCCGCACGACTGCTACGGCAACAACGAGAACTACATCGAGGTGACCAACATCACCGGCGACACGCTTGACCTCAACGGGCTGCGCGTCGGCCTGCAGGGCGGCACGTCGGGCGCCGGCGCGTCGTGGTTCACGGTGGATCAGCCGCTCATCGTGGCGCCGGGCACGGAGGCGGTGCTCACGCACCTGTCTGCATGCCTCGCCCGGCACGTGCAGAGCGACTTCTCGTGGACGTACCCGGACCTGCAGTACCTGGGCGAGCCGATTGTCCTCGACGACGGAGCCGGCGGGCCGATCCTGGACACCGTCAGCACGGTCAACTGGACCCTTTACTGGACCGGCGCGAACGATGGGCACGCGTTCCAGCTGATGCCGGATCGAATCAACACGACCGCCAACGACTCGCCCGCCAACTGGTGCCAGGCCAAGGTCCGCATCCGCGGCACGAACACGGGCGGCACGCCCGGCGCGCCCAACGACTGCGTGACCGACAACCTCGGCGAGACGGTGTTGGACACCGCGGACACGGACGTGGTGGTCGTAGACACCGACTACTTCAAGGTGGCCATGGTGCGGGGACGCGCGACGGTGGCGCCGAACGCGGTGTGGCTGGGCACGATGGACCGGGTGGTTCAGGTCACTCAGGCGAGCGCGCTCGACTGGGAAGGGATTCCGCTGCGTCTGAGCGCCGACTGCTACCTGCAGTACAACGTGCATCAGGTTCGCCCGCTGGCCACGACCTCGCTGTGCCCGTCCTGCGAATTCGGGTTCGAGGTGGCGATGGACACGCGCCGGGATCTCCTGTCTAGCCTGTACCCTGGCGCCTACTCGGACCTGACGACGTGCGGCGCGGTGTTCGCGTCGCTCGGCGGCTTGCCGCAGCGCCTCCCGAACAAGAAGATGTTCTTCTCGTCGACCTACGGTGCGCTGTACTACCAGGACGCTGCGGGGACGCTCGTTCGCTACTCGGACGAGGCCTCCTTCCAGACCACCGGCCGCCTGGACTACCGGAAGTACCTCTACCGCCTGCCATACTAGCGACGGCTGCCCGCGGCTGGGACATCTCCTGACTGTCGGTAGACGGTCAGGAGCCCGAAACGGGTTGACAGAAGGGGGGGGGATGAGGCACACTCGGCGGCCGCCGGTGGCCTCCAATTCCGCTACGGCCCATCCGACTTGAATCTCGCGCGGTCGACCGCAGACCCGCCCCCGTGCCGCCCGGTACGGAAGGGTCCCACGGCGCGCCAGCGCACCCCGGAGCGTGTCTCCATGAGCTTCATCGACAACCGCAAGAAGCAGTCTGAGCGTCTCACCGCAGACGAGGAGAAAGTCCTCGCCCGGAAGATCCGCGTCGCTGAGGACAAGTCCCGCGACGCGATCGACGGTGTGGACGTGGCGATGGCCATCGTGAGCCGCCGGCCGGACCGCGCCGAGCGCACCCGCGCGGGCGCCGTCGACCGCCTGGAAGAAGCGGTGGAGGCCGTGTGGAAGGCGTCCAAGGACCGCGCCGACCTCAAGCCCCGCGCGCGCGCCGCCAAGGGCGCCTGGGCCGAGGCGGAGGCCCTGCGTTGGCAGCTGGCCATGTCCGGCCGTCGCATCGCCCACGGTGAGGCCCGCAAGCTCGCCGGACCGTTCATGGACGAAGAGGATCTGGTGCAGGAGGGCTACATCGGCCTGCTCCGCGCTGCCAAGCGCTTCGATCCGGACCGTGACATCCGCTTCTCCACCTACGCCCGCTGGTGGGTCCGCGCGCAGATGACGCGAGCCATCGACCACACGGGCCGCCCGGTGCGCCTGCCTGGCTGCGCGGTCGAGCAGACCCGCAACCTGCGCAAGGCCATCAAGCGCTTCGAGGCCGCCGGCGTCGAGTACGGATTGGCGGATCTGGCGGACGAGGTGGGCATCGACAAGGAGCGCGCCGAGCTGCTGCTCAGCCAGGGCTCCACGATCTCGCTTGAGCAGCCCGTGGACGACGGCCCCCGCCCGCGCTCCCTGGAGCGCTTCCTGTCCGACGAGGACGCGGTCCGCCCGGATGGCGACGCCATCAACAGCCAGGAGCTCCACCGGATGCACGACGCGTTCGACATGGTCCTGTCTGAGCGTCACCGCTTCGTGCTGACGCGCCGCTACGGCCTCAAGGACGGCGAGTTCCGCACGCTGTCTGAGGTGGGCAAGGAGATGGGCCTGTCCCGCGAGCGCGTGCGCCAGATCGAGCGCGAGGCGCTCATCCGCCTCCGCGAGCAGTCGCAGATCCGCGAGGCCATGTAAGCACAGGCCGTTCGCGGTCGGTGAGGGGGCGTCGGACCGTTGGGTTCGGCGCCCTCTCTGCTTTCTGGACCCCACCCGCCGCCGCGCGAGAGGGCGACGGGACGTCCGCGTTGGGCCGCGTGATCTTGCACCTGAAAGCAAGCAGGGCGCCCGCGGCGTGAACCGCAGGCGCCCTGGAGACCTCACCCTGGACCCGAGCCCAGGGCAGGGGAGCTAGTCGTCGCCGCCGAAGTCGCCGCCGCCGCCGCCTTGACCACCGCCGCCGCCGCGACCGCCGCCGAAGCCGCCGCCACGACCGCCGCCACCGCCGCCGAAGCCGCCGCCACGACCGCCGCCGCCGAAGCCGCCGCCGCCACGACCACCGCCGCCACCGAAGCCGCCGCCTCCGCCGCCGAAGCCGCCTCCGCCGCCGAAGCCGCCTCCGCCGCCGCCACGACCGCCGCCGCCACGACCGCCGCCTCCGCCGCCACGACCGCCGCCGAAGCCGCCGCCGCCAAACCCGCGATCGCCGCCGCCGCCGCCGCCGCCGCCGAAGCCACGATCTCCGCCGCCGCCGAAGCCGCCACGACCGCCGCCGCCGCCGCCGCCGCCGCCCGGACGCGAGCGCTCTTCGGCCTCACGGACGTGGATCTTGCGACCGTGAAGATCCTGGCCGTCGAGGCCGGCGATCGCCGCGTCGCCATCGGCGTCGTTCGCGTACGACACGAAGCCGAAGCCCCGCGAGCGACCGGTGTCACGGTCGAGGACCACCTTGGCCTCAGTCACCTCTCCGAACTGGGAGAAGGCGTCACGCAGACCATCATCATCCGTAGCCCACGCGAGGCCACCCACGAACAGCTTCTTTGCCATCTACGACTCTCTCATTGCGCGCGCGGCGCGTTGCAAGCTCATCTTCCAGCGGGGGAGCCCGAAGGTTGCGGAGCGATCATCCACACGATGTGGAACCTGTACGGACATCCTGCAAACCGAAACGAACGTCGTCCGGTCCCAGGCCAAGCCACGAACACGCACCGACATCGTATGACGATCCTAACGCGAACTCTGTGTTTTGCCAGGACGATTCCCTAGCGCGGCGGGTGAAGGGTTAGGGGGCCGGTGTCCGGAGGACGTCTCCGGCACGGTCGGGAGCGACATGCCTGTCGGGTACCTGCGTCGACTGACGTCGCCTGAGCGTACGGCCAAGGCGGACCGACACCTTGGGCTGTCGCTGGCCTTCGTCGCCGGCGCCACGAACGCGGGCGGCTTTCTGGCGGTGGGCCGCTACACGTCCCACATGACCGGCGTCGTCTCGACCATGGCGGACGACCTGGCGCTCGGGAACGTCCGGCCCGCCGTTGACGCGCTCTTCGGGCTGGTCGCGTTCGTGGTGGGCGCCACGGTGTCGAGCGTCCTGGTCCAGTGGGCGCGGGCGCGCCGAATGCGGAGCGAGTTCGCCCTGCCCTTGATGTGTGAGGCCGCGCTGCTGCTCGTGTTCGGGCTGATGGGGGCCACCCTGCAGACCCGCTCGGCCGGCATCGTGGACATCACCGTGGTGCTGCTGTGCTTCATGATGGGCCTGCAGAACGCGATCATCACGAAGATCTCGCACGCGGTCATCCGCACCACACACGTCACGGGGCTCGTCACTGACATCGGGATCGAGGTGGGCCGCGTGGTGTTTTGGCGCATGACCCGCGTGAACGTGGCGGACGTGGGCGAGGTGGAGAACCGTCAGCGTCTGTTTACGCACCTTGGGCTGGTGCTGCTCTTCTTCGTCGGCGGGCTGGCAGGCGCGATGGGGTTCAACACGGTCGGCTTCGTGTCGGCGGTGCCGCTGGCGCTGTTCCTGGTGGTGCTCGCCGTCGTCCCCCTGATCGACGATCTCCGCCACCGGCTGCTCGACCACCCGATCTGATCGCGTTCGCCTGCGCCGCGACGCGTGGGACCGCTCGGTGTTAGCTGCGCGCCCGGAGGTCGAGTGCGCACCACCCGCGGCAAGCCCACGCTCGATCGCTCCCTGGAAGGTGAGCCCGCGCTCGCCGCCGCCATGGCCGCGGCCCTGCAGGCGCTTGAGCAGGCGGACCGGGTCACCCACGGGTTCCACACCTACCCGGCGGGCCTGAACCCGGACGCGGCGCGGGATCTGCTGTCCCTCTTCCCGGGCGACTCGCTCCATGACCCCTTCTGCGGGGGCGGCACGGTGCTCGTGGAGGGTCTGCTGGCCGGTCGGCGGGTCCACGGGCGCGATCTGTCGCCGATCGCCCAACTGGTCGCCAGGGCGCGCACGCGTGTGGCCTCGCCTGAGGACCTGACCCAGCTGCGCGCCACCGCCCGTCGGCTGGCCGACGTCGCCAAGGTCGCGCGGGCCATGCCGCCGGGCCCCATTCTGTCGGTGGTGGGTGACTGGTACGAGCCCCATGTACTGGCCGAGCTGGAGGCGCTGCGGGTGGGCGTGCGCGACGCCCAGGTCTCCGAGGAGGCCCGCTGGCTGCTGTGGGCTACTTTCTCGTCGATTGTGGTGAAGGCGAGCTTCCGCGCGTCCGACACCTCCGGCCGCCGCGAGGTCCACGCCCGACCGCCCGAGACCACCGCGATCCTGTTCCACAAGAAGTCCCGCGAGCTGGGCCGCCGCCTGGAGGCCCTGGCGGCCGCGGTCCCGCCCGGCGCGCTGGTGGCCGACGTGGGCTGGGGCGACGCCCGGCAGGCGCCCGACATCGCGCCGGTCGACCTGATCCTGACGTCTCCCCCGTACCCGAGCGTCTACGACTACCTGGCCGTGCAGGACCTTCGCGCGGCCTGGATGGACGTGGAGCTCGCTGAGCGTCGCGAGATCGGCCCCCGGCGTGCCTTCCAGGAGCTGGGCTCCCGGGAGGCGTGGCGCCAGTGGCAGGCCGACACCCACACGTGGACCCGGGCCGTGAGCTCGCGCCTTCGTCCCGGCGGCCACCTCGTCGTCGTGATCGGCGACGGCCTGGTGGAGGAGGGGACGGTGCCCACCTGGGAGACCACCCGCGCCGCCGCAGAGGCCGCCGGGCTTCGGTTCCGTGCCTCCGCGAGCCTGGCCCGACCTGACCCCGTGCGCCGCGCCACGCGATGGGAGCACGCGCTGGCCTTCACGCGCCCGTAGCCGGGCCGCCGGTTCGTTCGAGCCCATCCGACCGCGACCCCTGTGGCCTGCGGGGCGGTGGGTTTGTGCGGCGGAGGCCCCCGGACGGTTCGCTTTATCGGTGCGCGGTGACTGTCGCGCCAGGGCGGCGCCAGGCGCGACCTACGTGTGCGTAGCGCAGATGAGTTGGTCCGACATTCCGGTGCCTCGCTTGGCTCCGCTTGCCAAACTCCTGGCGTTGCGTCGTGGCGTGTTTCTGGCACACATCCTGCCCGGGCTGCCCATCGCGCTGCGGGCCCGGACCCGGCGTCCTACACGGGCGTACCCACCGCCCCGATATGGACCGTCGCGCACTTCGCCGGCAGCACTACCCACATTATTGAAGGAGGCGCGATGGTCATCCCCCGTTCGGCAACCAGGTTCTTGGCGTGGACGGCCCTCGCCGCTACGCTCGGCACGGCAAGCATCAGCCGCGCCGAGGACCCCCCCGCCGCGGCTCCCGTGGCGACTGAGGCCGCGCCTGCGGCCGCGACCGACCCGGCGGCGGCTCCGGCCGATCCCGCGGCGGCGCCTGCACCCGACGTGGACGCTGCGGCGCCCGTGGTCGATGAGGCGATGACCAAGTTGCAGACCATGGCGGACAAGGCCGCGGCCGACTCCTCCGAGGCCATCCTGAGCATCAACGTGATGTGGATGCTGCTCGCGGGCTTCCTCGTGTTCTTCATGCAGGCCGGCTTCGCGCTCGTTGAGGCGGGCTTCACGCGCGCCAAGAGCGTCGCGCACACCATGATGATGAACATGATGGTCTTCTGCATCGGCGCCATCGGGTACTACCTGACCGGCTTCGCCTTCATGTTCGGCGGCGTGAACCACACGTACGAGGCGGTCAACGGCCTCGACGCGTGGGCTTACTCGCCCATCACCCTAGGCGACTGGACCGGCCTGCTGGACCACGAGCTGGTCATCGGCGGCCACGGCATCATGGGCCTGTCGGGCTTCTGCCTCGCCGGCCTGTCCGCCAACTTCGGCGTCCTGGCCTTCTTCCTCTTCCAGATGGTGTTCATGGACACCGCCGCGACCATCCCCACGGGTTCCATGGCCGAGCGCCTGAACTTCAAGGGCTTCATCGCGATGAGCCTCTGGGTGTCGATGTTCATCTACCCGATCGTCGCGGGCTGGATCTGGGGCGGCGGCTGGCTCGCCAACCTCGGCCGCAGCATGGGCCTCGGCAACGGCGCGGTGGACTTCGCGGGCTCGGGCCCCGTCCACATGATCGGCGGCGCCACCGCGCTCGCCGGCGCCGTCGTCATCGGCCCGCGCATCGGCAAGTTCAACGCCGACGGCACGGCCAACGCCATCCCCGGCCACAACATCCCGATGGGCATCCTGGGCACCATCATCCTGTTCTTCGGCTGGTTCGGCTTCAACCCGGGCTCTTCGCTCGGCTTCACCGGCCCCTTCCACAACCTCGCGGTCCTCGCCGCGGTCAACACCCTCCTCGCCGGCGCCGCGGGCGGCATCTCGGCCATGACCTACATGTGGGTCTTCGGCCCCAGCAAGAAGCCGGATCCCGGCATGTCGGTCAACGGCCTGCTCGCCGGTCTGGTCGCCATCACCGCGCCCTGCGCCTTCGTGGACACCTGGGCTGCGGTCGTCATCGGCCTCATCGCCGGCGTTCTGGTCTGCTTCGCCAGCTTCGCCCTTGAGAAGATGCAGATCGACGACCCCGTCGGTGCCGTCCCGGTGCACATGGTGAACGGTTGCTTCGGCGTCCTCGCCGTCGGCATCTTCGCGAACGGCAACCCGGACACGGCCGCCTGGAACGGCGTCGCCACCCCCGTCACCGGCCTGATCTACGGCGGTGTCGGCCAGTTCCTGGCCCAGCTCGCCGAGGCCGGCACGGTCGCCATCGTCGTCACGAGCACCAGCTACGTGTTCTACAAGATGGTCGACGCCATGGGCTGGCTGCGCTCCGCCCCTGAGGACGAGCTCGCCGGTCTGGACATGCCCGAGATGGGCGCTCCTGGCTACACCACGGACGACGTCGTGATGCACGGCAGCGGCTCGGGCAGCCGGTTCCGCGGCGCGATCAGCCCGATCAAGAAGCTCGCCTCCAAGTAGCGTCCCCGTGACCTGGGGGAGCCGCCGGGCCCTCGGGTCTTCACGACTCAACAATCCCATTCCGAGGTTTCCATGACCAAGAAGATCGAGGCGATCATCCGCGAGGAGGCGCTGCAGGATGTGAAGGACGCGCTCCGTGAGCTGGGCATCGTCGGCATGAACGTGCACGAGGTCCACGGCCACGGTCGCCAGGGCGGCATTGAGCTGACTTGGCGTGGCACGGCCTACCAGATGGACCTGCTCCCCAAGATCCAGGTGAACGTCATCCTGTCGGACCACAACGTGACCGCCGTGTGTGACGCGATCGCCAAGGCCGCCCGCTCGGGCAAGGCCGGCGACGGCCTGATCATCGTGCTGCCGATCGACGACGTCGTTCGCATCCGCACGGGCGAGCACGGCCGCGACGCGCTCAGCTACAAGGGCGACATCGACGAGATGAAGGCCGGCTGATCCACCGCCGTCCCGCTCGGGCCGCAGGCGCACTCCGCCTGCGGCCCGTTTTGTTTGGGGGAGGCCGTAGCGCGTTGTCTCCTTTGCCTGTCCCGGTTGCCTCCGACGCGCGCGCGTGTTGTGTTTGACGGGTCGCGGTGGAACCGTTCGCCGCACTTCCTGTTCGCAGGCTTGACCTGCCCCCCATCCCTTTCCAATTTCATTCACGCCCCACCCTGGAGGACCGGTTGAACGACGCGATGCTCGCCTCGATCCCGTCCAACGCGGCTGTGGCGTGGGGAGATCTCCGTGTCCACCGAAATCATTTGCAACAGCACGGGTCGCGAGACCCGAGTGGCGCTGATGGAGGCCGGCCGTGTGGCCGAGCTCCACATCGACCGGGGCGACGACCGCGGGTTTGTCGGTAACGTCTACCTGGGCAAGGTTGTCCGCGTGCTCCCGGGCATGCAGGCGGCCTTTGTTGACGTAGGCCTGGAGCGCGCCGCGTTCCTCTACGTCGGCGACATCTACCCCGAGTTCCTCAAGATGCATGAGGGTGAGTCGGGAGAAGATGAGGGTATTCCTGCGTTCCAGCGTGGCCAGGGTCGCGCCGGCCAGCCCCCGATCCAGGACCTGCTGACCGAAGGCCAGCAGATCGTGGTGCAGATCGCCAAGGACCCCATCGGCACCAAGGGCGCGCGCCTGACGACGCACCTGGCGCTGCCGGGCCGCTACTTGGTGTTCATGCCCACGGTCGAGCACGTCGGCATCTCCCGCCGCATCGAGCGCGACCGCGAGCGCCGCCGCCTGCGCGAGTTCGTCGACAAGCACCGCCCCAAGGGCGCGGGCTTCATCGTCCGCACGGTCTGCGAGGGCAAGTCCACCGAGGCGCTCAAGCGCGACATGGACTACCTCACCAAGACCTGGGAGAAGATCCAGGAGATCAGCCAGACCGCCAAGGCCCCAGCACCCCTGCACTCCGAGTCCGGCCTCATCGTCCGCGCCGCCCGCGACCTGCTCGACGACGACGTCACGCGCCTAGTCATCGACGACAAGGACGTGCACGACCAGGTGAAGGGCTTCGTCCAGGAGCTCATGCCTGAGCTCGCCGACCGCGTGCAGCTCTACCGCGGCGCCGAGCCCATCTTCGACACCTACGGCGTGGAAGGCGCCCTGGTGAAGAGCCTTGGCCGCAAGGTCTGGCTCAAGAGCGGCGGCTACCTGGTCATCGACCAGACCGAGGCCCTGCTCTCGATCGACGTCAACTCGGGCAAGTTCGTCGGCACCTCGTCGCTGGAAGAGACCACCCTGCGCATCAACCTGGAGGCCGTCGAAGAGATCGTCTACCAGCTCCGCCTGCGCAACATGGGCGGCATCATCATCATCGACTTCATCGACATGGAGAAGGCCGGCAACCGCGAGAAGGTCCACAAGTCGCTGGAGGAGGCCCTCCGCAAGGACCGCGCCCGCACCAACGTCCTGGCCATCTCCGAGCTCGGCCTGGTCGAGATGACCCGCAAGCGCGTCCAGGAGGGCCTGGACCGCTACCTGCACGAGGAGTGCACCGTCTGTCATGGCTCGGGCACCGTCCGTAGCCGCGCGACGCAGGTGTTTGAGATCCTGCGTTCGGTCAAGCGCGAGCACGCTCGGGAGCGGACGGCGCGGGTGCTGTACGTGAACTGCCCGCCGACGGTCGCGGACCTCATGTATGGGGCGCACTACGAGGACTTGCTCGACCTGGAGAAGCAGCTGGAGCGGCAGGTGGTGGTGAGGCCGATGGCGCACTTCCGGCCGGATCAGTTCGAGGTTTATGCTCGGTAGGGCCTCGCTCAAGGGCTTTTGCTACGCGGAGCCTTCGGCGGGCTTCGGGCTTCGGGCTTCGGTCAACTGAAAGCGCACCGAAGCTTCGGCCTTCGGCGAACGGCCATGGCGCTTCGGCCTTCGGCGAACGGGCAGAGGGCTGGCGCTTCGGCCTTCGGCGATCGCCTCGCCGGCGGGGCGGAGCCCCAGGCAGCGGGACCACCGGCGCGCCGGGGTCGCCGTGCGCGCGCAGACACCGGGCCTGAATCGCCGGGGCTCCGTGCGGACGGGCCTACAACGGCCCGCCCCCACGGACCCCGTCGCGGCCCGGCGCCCGCGCGCGCCCGGCGACGAGCGCACCGACGGTCCCTCGTCGGAGGGGCCAGGAGTGGGTGGGGGTAGGGCGCCGACGCGGGTAGCGGCGTCGGTCCCGGGGGCGTTGCGTGAGCTGAGCCATGGTGCGCCTCGAGCAGCCCGTCCTGCCCGTCCTGCCCGTCCTGCCCGTGCTGCCCGTGCTGCCCGCTGCCCGTGCCGCACGTGCCGCACGTGCCGCCCGCGCCGCCACGTCCGCACCCCCGACGCCGTCCGCTCGCGGCACACTGCCGGTGCTGCCCACGCTGTCCGGCACGCCCGCACCGCCGGGGCTGCCCGGGCGCCCGACACCGCCCACACCACCACCCAACCCCCGTAC
>CANJMY010000015.1 GCA_947475315.1 Pseudomonadota bacterium
ACACCGACGTCAGCGCCGACACCGACGTCAGCGCCGACACCGACGTCAGCGCCGACACCGACGACACGGGCGTGGGCGACACCGACGTCAGCGCCGACACCGACGTCAGCGCCGACACCGACGTCAGCGCCGACACCGACGACACGGGCGTGGGCGACACCGACGTCAGCGCCGACACCGACGTCAGCGTCACGGGATGCGGTCCGGTGACGGTGGTGTACGGCGACTACACGGCGATGAACAACCTGGACCTGGCGCTGCTGCGCTGCGTTCATAAGATCACTGGAACGCTGCGCATTGAGGGGACCGGCGTGTCCGACCTCTCCGATCTCGACGCGCTGACGACCGTTGGCGGCGACCTGTCCGTCGAGTATAACGACGCCCTGACCTCGCTGTCGGGCCTCGACGCGCTGACGACCGTTGGCGGCGACCTGTACTTCGGCGGCAACCCCGCGCTGACGTCGCTGTCGGGCCTCGATGCGGTGACGACCGCGAGCAGCCTCAGCGTCCATAACAACGACGCCCTGACCTCGCTGTCGGGCCTCGACGCGCTGACGACCGTTGGCAGCCTGTACTTCGGCGACAACCACGCCCTGACGTCGCTGTCGGGGCTCGACGCGCTGACGACCGTTGGCGGCGAACTGTACGTCTATGACAACGACGCCCTGACCTCGCTGTCGGGCCTCGACGCGGTGACGGCCGTTGACGGCCTCCTGTACGTCCGCGGCAACCCCGCGCTGACGTCGCTGTCGGGCCTCGATGCTCTGACGACCGTTGGCAGCCTGTTCGTCGGCGAAAACCCCGCCCTGACCTCGCTGTCGGGCCTCGAAGCGCTGACGACCGCTGTCGGCGCCCTGACGGTCAACAACAACGCCGCCCTGACGTCGCTGGCCCTCCCGGCGCTGACGACCGTCGGCGGCCAACTGTCCCTCGAAGGCCATGCCGCCCTCACGTCGCATGCCCTCCCGGCGCTGACGACCGTTGGCGGCCCCATGCACATCACCGGCGATACTGTCCTGACGTCGCTTTCGGGCTTCGATGCGCTGACGACCGTGGGCGACCTGTACGTCTTCGGCAACCCGGCCCTGTGTCAGTCGCTCGTCGACGCGTTCTATGCGCGCCTGACGGCTTCTTGCTCGTTCTGCACGAACCTGGACGACTGCTAGCCGCTCACCCCCCAAGCTGCCGGCTGCCTGCCGGCAGCTTGGGGGGAGGTGAACAGCCATCCGGCGGCTGCCCGTGACCGGGCACGCGGCGGCGCGGGGCGGGGCTGGAGGCGTCGTCAGGGTGGACCCGGTCGGGAGGACTTGCTGCTGGACGACCGCGTCTCTTTGCAGGTGCCGCCCAAGGGGCCGCAGCGCGCATCCACGACGCCCATCACCGACAGCACGCCAGACGATCCCCCGGACACCGCCGCAGCCATCGGGCACGGGCACGTCGTCTGCCTAGATATGGAAGAGGCGAGCCGGGATCGCTAGAGGATCCCGCGGACACGGCGCTTGACCGTGACCTGGAGGACTCCGTGCCTGATCTCCGATGGCTCCCTGTGGTGTTCGCCAGCCTCGCTGCGTGCTCGACGATCGACGATGTCGGCAACGACAGCGACGACGGCAGCGCCGTCGCGCCCTGTGACGGCAGCGGCCTCGGCCCAGGGGACTACACCCGCACCGAGACGATCGACGGGCTCGAGCGTTCGTGGTCGATCCATGTGCCGCCCGGCGTCGACAGCGTCACGCCGCGGCCGCTTGTCTTCAACCTGCACCCGTTTGTGTTGGGCGGAAACGACATTTTCCATGAGATATGGAGGAACGAGAGCGGCGTCGAGCCCCTGTCCGACACCGAGGGCTTCCTCGTGGTGCAACCCGAGGGCACCGGCGGACCGGCGGCGTGGAACGCCGGCGAGGAGTGCTGCGGTGAGCCGAGCGCGAACGGGGTCGACGATGTCGGCTTCATCCTGGGGCTGATCGACCGGGTGAGCGCGGAGGCGTGCGTCGACAGCCGCCGCGTGTACAGCACCGGGATGTCCAATGGGGGCTACCTCTCGCACCGGCTCGCCTGTGAGCACCCCGACCGGATCGCGGCCATCGCGCCGGTGGTGGGCAGCCTGTCGGCCGAGCTGGTCTGCACCGAGGGACGTGCTGTCCCCGTGCTGATCGTGTCCGGGAGCGAAGACAACCTCGAGAGTCGGGAGGCGTCCGCCACGCGTTGGGTCGAGATGAACGGCTGTGACCCGACCCCCGCGGTCACCGAAGGCCAGGGCCCTGGCGCCATCTGCCGCACGTGGTCCGGGTGCGACGACGGCGTGGACGTCACCCACTGTGTGGTCCAAGACGCCGGCCATTGCTGGTTCAGCGACCGCACCCAGATCACCCCAGGCTGCGGACCCGTGGACTTCGTCAGCGAGCGGGTGGCGTGGGACTTCATGTCTCGGTGGACGCTGCCCTGATCGGCCTGCGACCGGCCCTGCGCTGGCTGGACGACGAGCGGGTCGCCGAAGGAGGCCGGGCCTGGACACTGCGAGCGGCGATCCTCGGGTGACGGCAGGAGCATCCTGCCAATTGCTGTGCGCCGACGGTCGTCCGACGTCTCCGTGAAGCGATCGATGGCGCTGGGAATCGAGCGGGAGCGACGCGGCGCCCAAGGGGCTTGCTCGATCTGTAGGGATCGTCGTAGGGCGCATTCATGTCCACGATCTTGCCAGCGCGGGGTGCTCTTTGCATCCTTGAAGCATATCGTCCTGCACACGTCGCACCGCCCTCACCTCGACGACCCGGCTGAACATGAACGCAACTCGCTTGGCCTCCTTCACGCTGTTCCTCGCGACCGTCGCCTGTAGCCCGGACGAGAGCGAACACACCGCGACCGGCCGTGCGATCGACGCGCTCCCCGAGACGGGGCCGACGATCGTGCAGACGGCGGACCTCGGGTTGGACGACCTGATCCTCAACCGTCTGGAGGTCGTCGTGCGGACGGGCGCCACGCCCGACGGGCTCGACGAGGCGCTGGCGACGGTGGACGGCACCCTGGCGGCCGCACGGACGGGGCTCCCTTACGTGACGGTCACCATCCCCCCGGCCGCGGATCTGGCTGGAGTGGAGGCGATCGCGGCGTTGTTGGAGTCGCACCCCGACATCCTGTTCGCCGGACCCGCGTGGCTGGTGGGACCGCCCGCCGCGCCGGTGGCCACGGCGGAGAAGCGCAGCCAACTGACGCCCGCCGGAGCCGGGGGCGCGGACAATGCCTACTTGGGCGACCAGCGCTTCTTCGGCGCGTGGAACGCCGACGCGCTCGCGACGCACCGCGTGAACGTGGTGGTGGCAGACAACTACACGCGGGTCACGCCGCTGCCGCAGCTGTCGACGCAGCGCTTCATCGGCGCGCCGACCGTAGAAGACACCGTACTCCCCAAGGGAAGCAAGACTTATCATGGCAACCACGGGTACTGGGTCACGAGCCTGCTCGCGGCGGACGCCGACGCGATCGCGCCCGCGGGGACACACCCTCATCCGGAGGAGACGCTCGATGTCGCGTCGCTGCAGCTCGCGCACATCGGCGGGCTGATCGACATCGTCCTTTACATGGACCGCTTCCTCCCGACGGACGCGCCGTTTGTCCTCAACACCTCGTTCGGCTTTGCGGACCAGGTCTACGAGGACCACCGCGCCATCGCGGCGTTGGCGTGGCGAGAGGTGCTCCTCCGTCGAACCCGGCCGTTCCTGAACCTCACGTCCGCCGGCAACGAGGGGTACAAGTCGCCCGACCAGACGCTCACGAACTCGATCTTCTCGATGGAGGGCACCATGGACGATCTGAAGTCGTGGATGCCGACCGTGTTCCAGACGGACTTCGCGCCAGTCTGGGAAGACGCTCAGGCGCGCCTCGGCGACAGCGTCCTCAGCCGCCACGGCACCGTGTTGATGGTGGGCGCGTCCACGCCGGACGGCGAGGAGTCCGACTTCTCCAACCGCGGCAGCGACGTACGAATGACCGGGGAGTTCCTGCTCGGTGTGTGCGACGCGTCCTACGCGGACGCCGCCTGCGGCGCCGACGGGTTGGAGCGCAGCGACGGCACCAGCGGCTCCAGTCCGCTCGCCGCAGGCCTCGCCGCCTGGCTGATGTCGATCGATCCGACGATGGAGCCCAGGGAGGTGTCAGACCTCCTGGTCGACGCGTTCGATGGTCGCTGGGTGGACGCGCTGACGGCGACCCTCGCCCTGGAGGCGCGTGGTTTCCCCGTGCGGCGCTCGCTGCTGGACGTGGGGCAGGACGGCGCATTCGACGAGGCCGACATCACCAGCGTGCTCGCGACCTTCGACGTCACCGAGGCCGCTCATGCGTCCGCAAACCCCGAGGATCGCACGTGGGTGCGCGCCGATCTCAACGGCGACGGCCACGCGCGCTCTGACAGCCACGCGGCGTTCGATCTCGACGGCGACGGGCAGCTTGGCCGCGTGACGGTTCAGGTGCCGGGCGTCGAGGCCGCGTCCTTCGAAGAGCTCGTGATGGACGAGCACGCGGTCACCGACCTCGATGTGCTCTGCTGGGGCGCCTACTCCGGGCCGTACACCGGCGACTCGGACGCGCGGGACGAGAAGCTCAGGGAGCCGTGCCAGCCGCCGCAGGGGCGCACCGGCACGATCACGAGCACGCTCCGGCTGGTCTGCCCGCAGGGCGAACGGACCACCACGCACACGGCCACGGTGTTCATCGACCAAGCGGGTGCGCTCCTCTCCGTGAGCGGCAGCGGCGTCGAGTTGGGCTCGTTCGCGAACGTGTCGCCCGGCGACTGCGTGTCCCACGAGAGCTTCTCGGGGCCGCTGGTGTTGGAGGGCGACGGGTCGACCTCGTCCAACACCGAGGGCGCGGACGGAGTCGGGAACCTCAACCTCGTGTACATGCGGAGCGGCACCACGTCGTTCACCGGTCTCGACAACTGCGGAGACCCGCAGGTCGACGAGGTCGAGGCGAGCACCGTGAGCCTCAGCTACCAGCGAACCGTGGAGGGCTTCTACGACTTCACCAAGGACAACGTCCGTCCTGGCGACTGTGAAGAGACCTTGGAGGTCCGGGGCGTGCTGCGCTGAGGGCGGTCCGTCCGCGGGCGGGCGGTCGCGGTCAGGGCGCCCGCGGCCAGGACCGCGGCCATACCTCCGGCGGCGGTTCGCGCCGACCTTCACCGCGGGGGCCGAACTTCTCTGTCCCGCTCTTTTGGGCGCGACGGGTGGGCCTTGGGCGAATATCGCGACGCCGCGGGTTGAAGCACGACGTGCCATGCAGGAGAGACGATGACCGAGCGGGAGAGCCAGGGTGCGCAGAAGGCGGCGCCGGAGAGGTGGCTGGAGGCCTTTCTGTTCAACTCGCGTTGGCTGATGGCCCCGTTCTATGTCGGCCTGGTCCTGGCGCTCATGGCGATGCTCGCCGTCTTCTGTATGGAGCTGGTCCACGCGCTGCCGCACATTCTGACGATGTCGGCGGAGGACGCGATCTTGCTCGCGCTCGCGCTGATCGACCTGTCGCTCGCGGGAAACCTGCTGCTGATCGTCATCTTCTCCGGCTACGAGAACTACGTCTCCAAGATCGACGCCGGCCGGATCGAGGACCGCCCCAGCTGGATGGGCACGGTCGACTTCGCCGGCCTCAAGATGAAGCTGATCGGCTCGATCGTCGCGATCTCGGCCATCGCGTTGCTACGCGGGTTCATGCGGCTCGCCGACGGCGACCCGGTGGACGAGGTCAAGCTCCGGTGGATGGTGATGATGCACCTCACCTTCGTGCTGTCCGGCGTGCTCATGGCCTTGATGGACTGGCTCAGCTCCAAAGGCGGGGGACACGGCCACGTCTCCTGAGGACGTCACGCTCGCGAGGCCTGGTGGGACCTGCGTGGGGTGACCGTGCGCGCCTCACCCGCTACGCACGTCAGACCGCCGCGTCCGCTCCGTGACGCCGCGCCCCGAGGTCCCGATGAAGCTGTGGCTCCCGCTGTCGCTGTCCCTGCTCGCCGCCTGCCAGACCGACGCGCCCGAGGCTGACCGGGATCTGGGTGGGCGTGTCGACCGGCTGTCGAACAAGGACCGCATCGCCGTCCTGGAGGCACAGACTAAGGAGCTGCAGACCGCGCTGACCGAGGCGACGGCTGCGCTGGAGTCGTACCGCAACCAGACGGACCTCGAGTTCATCCGCGTCCGCGCGGAGCTGGACGTGCTCGGCGACGCCACCTGCGATCTGGACGCGGTCGCGTCCGATCCGAGCGCGGTCTACGGGGCGTCGTTTCGCATGGTGCGCGCGGACTACTGCGGCGACGGCGTCCCGCACACCACGCCTCACTTCGACGCGACCGGCTACACCGGCGACTTCGCCTCGGCAGGGCTGACGGCGCAGGAGGCCAAGGATCTCTGGACCGCGTGGGTCGCGTCTGGCAGCGGCGGGTCCTTCGCGATCGACAAGGACACGCTGACCTACGAGGGCGCGTTGGTGGTCGACACCAAGCTCGGGGCGACGATGGCCAAGCTGCTCGCGACCCGTGACGCCACGTTCAGTGGGTCGCTCACGTTCCAGGACGGGGACTTCGCCCTGAAGGGGGGCCGCCTGCGCGTCTACGGCGACCTCGTGATCTCGGGGCAGGCGTCTGTCGGCTTCACCGACTCGTCGCTGGAGGTGTCGGGCGGCAGCATGCACTTCAAGGGCACCAGCGCGTCGAACTTCACGAATTCTTCGATCGTGATCACGTCCGGCAACCTGTTCATCACCGACGGTGCGTCGGTTCAGATGGACGCTGCGACCGTCGACATCGTCGGCGGTGATCTGTGGATCAGCGACAGGAGCGCCGTCCGGATGTCGGACAGCAGCCTGGTGGTCACCGGAGGGGACTTCATCCTCCACGACCACGCGAGCTTCACGTCGGTCGACAGTGAGATCGTGGCGTCCGCGCCGTTCTCGCCGTGGTCTGGCACGCTCTCACTCAGCCACAGCGCCTTCACGGTGAATGGCGGGGACCTGCTCGCCGAAGACAGCTCGATGCTGCTCTTGCACGACGGTGGCACCTTGTCGGTGACAGGCGGCTCCATCTTGTTCTCCGCAGCTTCGGCCACGTGGATCGAGGCCGGCGGCGGGATCGGCGGGAAGGACGCGATCGTCGACTCGTTCGACGGCTACCTCAAGTTCGACGGCACGCGCTGGATCATGCCCACGCTGGTCCCGGGCTACGCCGCCGACTTCATCGACGGGCAGGTCGTCTACCTCCGCCTGGCGCAGGAGCCTGGCGCGGACGACTACGTGGGCCTGAACGAGGACCTGCACACGCTCGTGGCGATGCACGTGGTGTGTGAGGCGCTGCGTGAGAAGGACCCGACCGCGATGTGTGAGGACACCTCGGGGATCGAGGCGCAATTCGCGATCTTTGGCTCGGTGCTCGGCCTCAACACGACCAAGAAGGATCCGCCGATCCCGCTGTGAGGGTGGGCTCGGCGCGCGGCGACGCGCTGCGCTGGCTGGACGACGGGCGCGTCCTTCCGACCGTGCGCGCGGGTCCTCCCAACCGCGCGCGCCAAGGCGGGGTGACCGCGAACGCCGAGGTATGCGCGGGCGCGGACGGGCTGTGGCAGACCTTCGGAAGCGGCGGGAGGAGCTGGAAATGCCTGTGCTCCAGTTGATGTTGAGCGCGCTGCCGTCGAAGAAGGTCGGGTAGTCGGGGCTGCTGGTGCTGGGCAGCGTCGGCGCGGTCGAGTCTGCGGTGTCCGTGTCCGCGACGTCCGTGTCCGCGACGTCCGTGTCCGCGACGTCCGTGTCCGCGCTGTCGGTGTCGGCCGTGACGTCGGTGTCCGTCGCCACGTCTGTGTCGGCGGCCCCGTCCGAATCGGCGGCCCCGTCCGTGTCCTTGGTGCCGCCGTTGCAGGCGAACGCCAGCATCATCCACAAGCTCGCGCGCATGAGAACCGCTCTCGGCGGGTAGCTCCCGCGCATGCCTCGCGGACGTCACCGGACGGAGCTCCCACGCGCGGGCTGACCTCGCCTCTCGTGGACGGACCGCTGGGTCACGCGGGTGGACCGCACACCGCGGTTCTGCTGCGCGAACGTCACCGACCCGTTGTGGTTCCGTGGATGGTGTGCCGGGGCACACCAAGCTAGTTCGCGAAGTCCACCGATCGCTCCACGCCCAGCCGGGCATCCGAGGCGAGCCATGCGCGCGCTCCCACTTCTCCTGGCCTTGTATGCCTGCGCCCCGCCGCAGAGCGATGGGCGCGCCGACGATCCGGGGCGCTTCTCGGTGGTCGTGATCCCCGACAGCCAGATCTACGCCGACAGCCATCCAGAGGTCCTCGAACGGCACGTCCAGTGGATCGTCGATCACCAGGCGGAGCACGACATCCGCTTCGTGACGCACGTGGGCGACATCGTGAACGACGGCGCGGACCCGCGGCAGTGGGAGAACGCCGCCCGCGCGTTCGCGCCGCTGCTCGACGCGGACATCCCGCACGGCTTCAGCGTCGCCGCGCACGACTACGGGACGTGGGGCGAGTGGCCTGTCGGCACCGACAGCTCGTGCATGCCGGACCCCGAGAACGGGCTGCCCCGCGTCGACTGCGACTTCACCGCCTTCATGGAGCGGTTCGGCCCCGACACCTACGCCGGTCGCGACTGGTTCGCGGGCGCATCGCCCTCAGGGCGGAGCAGCTACCAGCTCATCGAGGCGGAGGGCTTGAAGCTGCTCTTCCTGCACCTCCCCGAGGACGCCCCGGAGGAGGAGGTCGTGTGGGGCGAGGGTGTGCTTGCCGCCCATCCCGACACGCTCGCCCACCTCACCACGCATCGCCTGATCTTCGACTACCGGCTCACGGACGCCATGCCGTCGCCGCTGGACCTGTTCGTGGGCGGACGCTTCAACGCCCTCACGTACGCCATCGGTGATCAGGGCCTGCGGTTCAAGGACGGCGCCGACGCCGAGTCGCTCCACCAGCGCTTGGTCGTCGCCCAGCCGAACGTGTGGGGCGTTCACTGTGGTCACGTCGACGGCGAGTTCCGGCTCTCCAGCGCCAACGCGCGTGGCCTGCCGGTGCACGAGGTGCTCACGGACTTCCAGGACATGTCCGACGGCGGCGGCGGGCTGCTGCGCGTGCTCACCTTCGACGTGAACCACGACAGCGTCGACGCTTGGACGGTGTCCACCGAGACCGGCCGCCGCCGGGAGAACGGGGAGGGATTCGACCACAGCCTCGACATCTTGGAGGCCTACAAGGGGACGGCGTTCGGAGAGCTCGGGGAGCTCGGCTTCGACACCTCGGTCTACGACCAGCTGTTCGCAGAGCTGCTCGTGGAGGGGTCCGACACGCGCGAGATGTACCGAGCCTCGCTGTACGATCGGGGTGAGCGCGACAGCAGCTTCACGCTCGACGTCCCGTTCTCGGACTACGTGTCGAGCGGAGAGTAGGCGGGTCGCGGCCGGGTGGCAGGCTAGGCCCGGGAGGGGTTGGAGCGGCTGTGCCGGTATGTTCTCGTGCCGGGAGGAAGGACCGAGGATCGCCTTGTCCCGGCTCTACTTGCTGCCGGGTGACCGGGTCTCTTTGAAGCTTCGCCAGGTGTGGCGCGTCGGGACGGAGGCGGTGGAGTTCGTGGGGCGCCTGGCCGCGCAGGTGCCGCCGACGGGGCAGCACTTGGTCCTTCCGACCGGATCCGCTACCATGGCGCCTTCGCGCCGGCGTCGAAGCGGCGTTCCACGATCGTGCCCGTGCTTCGTCGTCGGGCGGACGTGCGCGAGGTGTACGTGGACCACCCGCGACGTCGGTGGGTCGCCTGGGGTGAGTTGATCCTGCGCGTGCTCTTCCAGCCGGGTTCAAGCAAGACGCGCAGACCTGCCTGGGCTGCGGCGGCCGAATGCGTCAGGTCCTTCCGACCGGATGGCGCTTGTGCTGGCGTCGATCGGGGACATGCTGCGCTGGCTGGACGACGAGCGTGTCCTTCCGACCGGGCGCGCCAGGGCGGGATGGTGCTGCTCGGGGCGCGGGCGCGCGGGGACCCGCAGGCGACGTCGTCGGTTCGGTGACGGGGCGAGGCGGGGGAGGACATCGACAGGCTGCTGTGGCGGGGTGACCGCCCACGCCGAGGTGCGCGCGCGGGTCGGCGGGCGGACGCGGAGCGCTCGGCTCCGTCCGTTCGGTCGACGCACGGGTGAGTAGGGCGCGGACGGGGAGCGCGGCTGCGGACTGGCTGTGGTAGACCTTCGACCTTGCCCCTTGCGGACGGACCCCCGCGCCTACGCCGGCCCCAACAAGTCCGCGACGATCTGATGGTTCCCTGGGTGCGTGAACAGCATCCAGTGCCCGAGCGGGAACCGCCCATACGGCGTCTCCACCACCTCGAACCCCTCCGCGTCCCACGCCGAGCGCGGCGTCATCACGTCGCCGTGCGTGCCGACCGAGATCAGCCGCACGCCGTCTGGCAGCGGCGCGTCGCGCAGGGCGCGCATCAGGTCGCTGTTCGGGCTTGTCTGCGCGACCGCGTGGCCGCGGGGGATCGGCACCCGCTCCAGCAGCCTGGCCGCCGCGGCTCCGTTGAGCGGGCCGCCGACTGAGATGAAGCGCTCGACCGAGGACGTGTCGCCGCCGCACTTCAGGTGGACCAGGCCCACCAGACCGCCCAGGCTCATGCCGACCAGCTTGACCTGCGGCGCGCCGGTGCGCTGGCGCACCTCGTCGATGGCGTCGGGGAGCAGGGCGGCGGCCTTCCAGACGTCGCCGTAGCCCCACAGGCGGTGCGGCGCGGCGTACACGCGGAACCCGCGCGCACGGAACACGGCGCCGTAGAGCTGGGCGCTGGCGCGGGGGGCGCCCAGGCCGCTCAAGATCAGGACGGGGAGGTTGGAGTCGTCCGACATCGCGGGCCTCGCTTGGAGCGCGTGGGGGGGAGCCTTAGGGGGTGGGCCCGAGCGGCACGACGCCCCAGTCCTGGCCGCCGCCGGTCGGCGTAAAGCCCGACAGCACGAACGCGCCGTAGCCGGGCGCGCTGGCGACGATCGGCAGGCCTCCGACGCCGACGGCGTCGCACTGGGCCAGATCCGTCCAGGTGTGGTCGGCCGGGTCGTAGAGCTCGCCGCAGGACACCGGGGTGGGGGTCTGGTCGATCAGCGGCACCTGGGTGCCTTCGGTCAGGCCGCCGAGCGCGAGCACGCGCCCATCCGGGCGGGTGATCAGGCGGTGCATGGCGCGCGGGTGGTTCATCGCGGGCAGCGGGGTCCACGGCGACGGCGACGTGAGGTCGAGCAGGTAGGCGTCGCTGAGCGCGGGCGCGGAGCCGGCTGCGCCTTCGCCGACGGGGCCCTCGCTGCCGCCGGTGAGCATGATCTTGCCGTCGACCATCTGGGTCATGGCGGCCCACATGCGGGTGTTCTGCGGGGCGCCGCCGATGTTGGGCTGCTCCAGCGTGGCGCCGTTCGGGCCCAGGATGGCGCACGTGGCGGTGGGAATGAGCGGACCGCCGACTTCGCTGCTGCCGCCGCCGCAGATCAAGATCCCGGAGTCGCCCAGGTTGACCCAGGCGGCGCCGACCGCGCCCACCGGGATGGACGAGCTGTGCGCGTCGGTCTGGTCGAAGGTCTTGGTGGCGGGGTCGAAGATCTGCCAGGAGAAGGACGCGCTGGTCTGCTTGTCGAAGCCGCCGAACACGGCGATGCGGCCGTCCGGGAAGGGCTCCGCGCCGCCGAGGAAGCGGCCCGTGCTCTGCGTGGTGCCGGTCCAGGTGGCGGTGTCGGTCTCGGGGTCCCACAGGAAGGCGCCGATGTCGAGCATGGCGGGGTTGGCCCAGGTGGCCCGGCCGCCGACCACCAGCACCTGCGTCTTGCCGTCGACCGTGACCCGCGTGGCGGTGGCGCCGACGCGCTCGATGTTGCTGTCGGCGGCGACCTTGGGCAGATCGCCGACGCGCTCGAAGGTGAACGGGTCGTCCGACATGCGCAGGCGAAGCACGGCGCTCGACGCCTTGTGGTCCAGGTCGGCATCATTGTCGCGCACCACGTCGTCGGTGCCGCCAAAGATCAGCACGTCGCCGTTGTCCAGGCGGACGGCGGCGCCGCCGTGCGGGATCAAGGTGCCGTCGAGCGAGCCGAACTGGCCCGGCAACCCGAACGCGCCCACCATCACCGGCAGCTTGGTGGTGCCGGAGTCGATGGTGACGGCGGGGGAGAGGCCCCACGCGCGGACGGCGTCGTAGCTGAGCGGATCGTCAGAGGCGCCCGAGTCGGTCCACAGCAGGCCGATCGTGGCGTCGTCGAGCGCGCCGATGTCGACCGCCGACCACTGCGCCGAGTCCGCGGGGCCGAGCGCGTGCGACGTGGTGTCGCCGCCTTGCGTGACCCGCAGCGTGAGGTCGCTGCCCTGGAGCGGGCCGTCGCCGACCTGATCGAGGGGCAGCTTAGGGAGCAGCTGCAGCGAGTACGACTCGCCGACCGTCACCTTGGGCTGACAGGCTGCGAGGAGCACCGTGACGAGGACCGGGATGCGCAGTTTCATGGCGAGCAGGGTAGGATCTCGCGCGGATCGTGTCAACGTCCGGGTGAGGCTCGCGTGGATTCGGTGGACCTGCTGCGTTCGGACGTGTTTGCCGGTCTCTCTGTCGCGCATGGCTTCACGGCCCGGCGCGGCGGCGTGGACCACGACGACCGGGCCGAGCTGACGTTGCTGGCGGACGACTCGCTGCCGCCGGACGTGCTGGCGGCGAACTGGGCGCGCGCGTTGGCTGCGGTCGACCCGTCGCTGTCGGCCACGCGGCTGGCGCTGGTCCGTCAGGTGCACGGCGACGTGGTGCTGCGGGTGAGCGATCCCACCGGGCCGCTCGGCGCGGCGGGCGACGCGGACGCGCTGATCACCACGGTGCCTAGGCTGGCGATCGGCGTGCGGGTCGCGGACTGCGTGCCGATCCTGCTGGCGGCGCCGGGCGGCGTGGCGGCGGTGCATGCGGGCTGGCGCGGCGTGGCGGCGGGGATCGCGCCCAAGGCCGCGGCGCTGCTGGCTGAGGCGGCCGGGTGCGCGATCGGGGAGGTTCGCGCGTTGATCGGCCCGCACATCGGCCAGGACGCCTTTGAGGTAGGACCTGAGGTGGTGGCGGCGATCGAGGCGACGGGACCGTCGCGCGCGACCTTCTCCCGGCCCGGCCGCGACGACCGCCAGCACGTCGATCTGGGCGCCGCCCTGCGCGGGCAGCTTGAGGCGCTCGGGGTAGGCGCGGTCGCCAGCACCGGCGGAGACACCACGACGGAGCGCTTCTTCTCGTGGCGCGCGGACGGGCCTCGCACCGGGCGTCAGGCCGGGGTCATCGCTTGGCTCGGCTGATCGGGCTCGCGCTGCTGCTGGTCGCCTGTGGGGCTCCCGCGCCCGAGCCGCCCCCGGTCGACCCGCACCTGCGCTCGCTGGGCGACGCGGTGAGCGCCTGGCAGGTGGGCGCGGACCTGCTGGCCAAGGGAGACGCGGCAGGCGCGCGCGACGCGCTCGGACGGGCGCTGGCGGCGCGACCGGACGACGCGCTGCTTGCGCTGTGGATGGCGCGCGCCGAGGCCGCCGCGGGTGACCTGGACGCCGCGCTCGCGCGGGTGGACGCGTTGGTGGCACGCAGCCCAGACTACCCGCTGGCGCGCTGGTGGCGGGCGACCGCGCGGGCGCGCAAGGACGACGCCGCCGGCGCCGCGGAGGACCTGAAGGCCGCGCTGGCGGCGGGCGTGATCACCCCTCGACGCGCCATGCGCGACGCCGACTTGGCGCGCGTGCTGGGGCGGCCGGAGCTGTCGTTTCTGCCCGCAGCACCCCTGGAGGCGACCGTCCACGCGCCCGAGCGGCTCGGGTTCGCGGGGTCCGAGGTCGACGTCGCTGTGGAGTTCCTGGGCGCCGAGGACGGCCCGGTGCAGGTCGTCGGGGGGATCACGGGGCCGGTCGAGCTGGTGCGCGTGGTCGAGGACTCCGGAAAGGACGCCGCGGGCGACGGGACCCGGTCGGTGGTGTGGACCTTGAAGGTGCTGGGCGCGGGTGAGGCGGTGGTCGGGCCGCTGACCGTCAAGCAGGGGAGCCTGGAGGCGAGCGCCGCCGTCGCGCGCTGGTCGAACGCCGCGCCGCAGGGGCGTCCGGCGGTCTCCAGCGCCACGCTCCCGCTCCAGACGCCGTCCGCGGTGCTGGGCGATCGGGTGGCGCCGGACGCGTGGCGCGCCGGGGACGTCGCGTGGGTGGCCGTTACGCCCGGCGCGCGCGTCGACGCGGATCCGGTTATGCCGGTCTCTTCTGCGTGGTCGCTGCGAGTCGGTGGTGAGCCGGTCGCAGACCTCGTATACGCTGGTACCGGAGTCGTGCGTTTTCGCGTACGTGGGGCAGGAGGTCTGGTTTGGGAGGAGGAGCCTCGATGAAGGAGACGTCGTCCTTCGCGGCACATCTCTCAGCCTTCCTCGGGCCGCCCGTGGGGTGCTGGCCGGTGGACCCGAATGGTCACCGCATGCCCTTCCAGATCCGCGCGTTCGCGGGTGGGCCGGTGCGCCGCGTGGTGACCTACGCCACCGCGGGCCTCTGGAAGAAGCCGCTCGCCGGTCAGGAGCCTGGGGCGCGCGTCCGCGAGGAGCTGCTCCTCATGGTGCGCGACACGCCGGACGCCGAGCTGCTGCCGGGTATCCTGCTTCAGGTGGTAGCTGAGGCCTTGGGCGAAAAGCGCGCTTGGATGCCGGGAGACGTGATTGGTCCCCGCGGCCCGCTGCTGCCTGACGCGGAGGCGCAGGCCCTTTACGTGTCGGCGCCGTCCTACCTTCCGGACGCGTTCCACCTGTGGCGCGGCCCGCTTGGTGAGCGGGTGGGCGTGCTGTGGCTCGTGCCGATTACGCGCGCCGAGGCCGCCTTTGTCCGCAAGCACGGCAGCGCGGCGTTTGAGGAGGTCCTGGTCGCCGAGCAGCCTGATCTGCTCAACGTCATGCGCACCTCCGTGCCGCTCCCGATGATCGTGCTCAGCTCGCGGGCTGAGGAGTCGGGCGAGCTGCACAGCGTCGGGACGGAGGCGCCATCGTCGATGGGCCGGGAGCCCGAGGCCACGCCCGTCGCCGCGTCGCCGCGCACCCAGCCGGAGCCCGTCGGTCCGGTCGACGATCTCACCGCCGAGAGCACCTACGACGGCGCCCCGGTGGACGCGTCGGGCGCCCGCCTGGATCTGGCGCTCATGGCGCGCGCCTTGGGGCCGCCTCGTATGATCGGCGGCGCGCCCGGCGGCGAGTCTGTCGACCTGTCGCCGCCGATGATCCTGGACGAAGGCTGGGACGCGGAGGGCCTTGGGGCGCTTCAAGATGCGTCTGCGGAGCCTGAGGCCGCGGACGAGAGCGCCGACTCTACGTCTAAGAAGGGGCGTAAGCGTAAGTCGGGATCCTGATCGGGCGACGTCTGGCGGGGTGCGCTGCGCCGCGTCGCGTTACACGCGGCCCTCTCCCGGAGCCCCCACATGGATCGCGCCGCCCGCCTGCATCAGCTCGAGCAACTCTCCCTGCAAGCCGTCACCGGTGGTGGCGCGGATCGCGTCGCCAAGCAGCACGCGTCGGGCAAGCAGACGGCCCGTGAGCGCATCGAGCTGCTGGTGGACGCCGGCTCCTTTGTGGAGCTCGATCGGTTCGTGACCCACAACTCCACCGACTTCGGGATGGAGAAGCAGAAGTTCTTGGGTGACGGCGTCGTCACCGGCCACGCCACCATCGACGGCCGCCTGATCTACCTGTACGCGCAGGACTTCACGGTGTTTGGCGGGTCGCTGTCGGCGGCCCACGCCAGCAAGATCTGCAAGGTGATGGACCGCGCCATGGAGGCCGGCGCCCCGATCATCGGCCTGAACGACTCCGGCGGCGCCCGCATCCAAGAGGGTGTGGCCTCGCTCGGCGGCTACGCGGACATCTTCCTGAAGAACACGCTGGCGTCGGGCGTCATTCCGCAGCTGTCGGCCATCCTGGGCCCGTGCGCCGGCGGCGCGGTCTACAGCCCCGCCATCACCGACTTCATCGCCATGGTGGACGACACCTCCTACATGTTCGTCACCGGCCCGGACGTGGTGAAGACCGTCACCCATGAAGAGGTGACCAAGGAGCAGCTCGGCGGGTCGGACACCCACGCGCGCATCTCTGGCGTGTCACACTTCCGGGTGCCCAGCGAGGAGGCCATGGCCGCCCTGCTGCGCGAGCTCGTCAGCTACATCCCGTCGAACAACCTCTCAGAGGCGCCCCGCCGCCCGACCGAGGACCCGACCCACCGCGCGTGCGACGATCTGGTCGACCTGATCCCGGACAACCCCAACAAGCCCTACGACATGAAGATCGTCATCCACTCGGTGGCGGACGAGGGTCGGTTCCTGGAAGTGCACGCGCAGTACGCGCCCAACATCGTCGTCGGCTTCTGCCGCATCGATGGCCGCAGCGTGGGCGTCGTCGCCAACCAGCCCATCCACCTGGCGGGCTGCCTGGACGTGGACGCGTCGCTCAAGGCCGCGCGCTTCGTGCGCTTCTGCGACTGCTTCAACATCCCGATCCTCACCCTGGTGGACGTCCCCGGCTTCCTGCCGGGCACCACGCAGGAGTACGGCGGCATCATCAAGCACGGCGCCAAGCTGCTCTACGCCTACGCCGAGGCCACCGTGCCCAAGGTGACGCTGATCACCCGCAAGGCCTACGGCGGCGCCTACGACGTCATGGCGTCCAAGCACATCCGCGCGGACTTCAACTTTGCGTGGCCCACGGCCGAGATCGCCGTCATGGGCCCGGACGGCGCCGTGAACATCATCTTCCGCAAGGAGATCGTCGAAGCGGCGGACCCGGTGGCCCGCAAGGCCGAGCTCACTGAGGACTACCGCGAGAAGTTCGCGAACCCGTACCGCGCCGCGGCGCTCGGCTTCCTCGACGACGTGTTCTCGCCGGAACAGACGCGCGCACGGCTTGTCCAAGCGTTCGGCGCCCTGCAGAACAAGCGTCAGGAGCTGCCCGCCAAGAAGCACGGGAACATCCCGCTCTGACACGTCGGATTGACAGCGGGCGTCTGAGGCCTTAATCGGGCGCGACGTGAACCACCCCTGGACCTGGAATTAGTCGATGGTGAAGCTCCGCCTCGCCCGCTTCGGCGGCAAGAAGAACGCCTTCTACCGCATCATTGCTACGGACTCCCGCAACGGCCGTGACAGCCGTTGGCTTGAGCAGCTCGGTACGTACGACCCGAATCAGGCCGTGCACGCCGTTCGCGTCGACCTCGCCCGCGTAGACTACTGGCTGTCGGTTGGCGCCCAGACCACGGGCACCGTCGGCAAGATCGTCGACCGCGCCCGCAAGTCGGCGGTGGCCTGATGCTCGAGCTCGCGTTGCACCTCATCCGCCCCATCGTCCGTCATCCGGACGCCGTGGCGATCAACGTGATCGAAGGCGAAGACGCCACGATCCTCGAGACCGTGGTGCATCCGGACGACCTCGCCCTGTTCCACGACGAGGACGACCGTGTCCTCCGCGCCGTTCGGACCATCCTGTCGGCGGCCGCTGGCCGCAAGCAGGCGACGCTCGAGCTGGTGGAGTCTGCGCCTGACGAGGCGTGATGGGGGCGCGGTGAAGCCGCCACCCTCCGCCCGCGCGCTGACGCTGCTGCCTGGCAGCGGCCTCTCCGACGACGAGATCGAGCTTGGATACGTCCAGGCCCTCTTCGGCGTGCGTGGAGAGGTGAAGCTGTTCCTGCACAACTCGGACTCGGAGCTTCTGGTCCGGGGCCGGGCGGTGCTGTTTGTCGCGCCCGACGGCCGTCGGTTCGCGGGCAAGCTCTCGTCCCGGCCAGGCGCGGGCAAGCGCATCCTGGGCAAGATCGACGGCTATGAGGACCCTGAGCACGCGGCCGAGCTGATCGGCTGGCGCTTCGGCATCCCCAAGTCGGACCTGCCGCGCTTGGCCGAGGGCGAGTTCTACGTCTCGCAGATCGAAGGCGCGGACGTGATCATCGCCGGTGAGGTTGTGGGCAAGCTGGTGACCGTGCAGTCCACCTCCGGCCCCGACGTGCTGGTGATCAAGGCGGGCGCGGACACCATGTTCGTCCCGTGCACCCCCGACCAGGTGATCCGGGTCGACACCGCGCTCCGCGTGGTGGAGCTGGTGCCGGGCGCGCTCGAGGAGCTCTGATGGCGTCGTTTGACGTCCTCACGCTGCACCCCGACATGCTGCGGGCCACGCTGCTGACCAGCGTGATCGGCCGCGGGGTGGGGCAGGGGCACCTGCACATCGGCGTGCACGACATCCGCGAGTTCGGCCACGGCAAGCACCGCTCCGTGGACGACAGCCCCTACGGGGGCGGCGCGGGCATGGTGATGAAGGTGGACGTGGTGGCGGCCGCGCTGGACTCGGTCCGCAGGCCCGACAGCCACGTGATCCTGACGTCGCCGGCGGGGCGCACGTTCACCCAGGCCGACGCCGTGCGGTTGGCCGGGCTGCCGCACGTGGTCATCCTGTGCGGCCATTACGAGGGCGTGGACGCGCGCGTCGAGGGCCTGGTCGACGAGCTGCTGTCGATCGGCGACTTCGTCCTGACCGGCGGGGAGATCGCGGCGGCGGCGATGATCGACGCGGCGGCGCGGCTGGTCCCCGGCGTGCTCGGCAACGACGCCAGCTCCGGCGACGAGACCTTCCACGACGATCTGGTCGAATACCCGCAGTACACCCGCCCCCGCGAGTGGAACGGGGAGTCCGTCCCGGACGTGCTGCTCTCGGGAAACCACGCCCGCGTGGACGTGTGGCGCAAGGCCGTGGCGCGCCGTCGTACCGCCGCCATGCGCCCGGACCTGTGGGTCAAGCACTGCGAACGCCACGGCATGAGCCCAGACGTGTCGGTCGCCATTGACGACCCCGAGCAGGACGGATAAGCGGCGCCGGTTCACAGGTGGCTCGTCGTCCAACATCGCGGTTTGCGGTGTCGACGGTCCCCTCGCAGCCCTCCGGTGTTTTGATGAACCTCCTCGAGCAGATCGAGTCCGAGACCCTGGCCGAGCGCAAGGCTCGCCGCCCCAACGTTGACGTTCGCCCTGGCGACACGGTCCGCGTCCACGTCCGCATCAAGGAAGGCGACAAGTCGCGCGTCCAGGTGTTCGAGGGCACGGTGATCCGCATCCGTAACGGCGGCCCTCGCGCCACGTTCACGGTCCGCAAGATCTCGTCCGGCGTCGGCGTCGAGCGCATCTTCCCGGCCTCCTCGCCCATCGTCGAGAAGATCGAGGTCCTGGCCCGCCACAAGGTGCGTCGCGCCAAGCTGTACTTCCTGCGCGCGCTGCGCGGCAAGGCGGCTCGCCTCAAGCCCATCCGCGAGTTCAAGGCCATCAAGTAGTCTTCGGACTACGTCGTGGACTCGGCGTCTGGGCGTGCAGCCTGGCTCCGTGGGCACGAAGCCGAAGAGCGGGTCGCCGAAGCGCTGTTGCGCTCCGGCGTAGACCTGCTCGCGCGCAATTGGCGTGGCGGTGGCGGCGAGCTGGACCTCGTCGTGCGTCGCGCCGGCAAGGTGCGCTTCGTCGAGGTCAAGGCCCGGACGGACGACACGATCGATCCGCTGGAGTCGATCGGCCCGGCCAAGCGCGGCAAGCTGATCTCGGCGGCGCGGGCTTGGCTGCTGGCGTTCGCGCCGGACGTGGACGAGGTGGCCTTCCTGGTCGCCGTGGTGGACTGTCGGACCGAGCCGTGGTCGATCGCCTGGATCGACGACGCCTTCGACGCGGGGTGAGCACATGACGCTGTACGTGGTGGCCACGCCGATCGGCACGCTGGGCGACCTGTCGCCCCGCGCCCGCGAGATCCTGGGCCGGGTGGCGGTGATCGCCGCCGAAGACACCCGTATGACCCGCAAGCTGCTGACGGCGGTGGGCGTGCCTGCGCCGCACCTGGTCGCCCTGCACGCCCACAACGAGTCCGAGGCGGCGGGCGCGCTGGTGGACCGCGCGCTGCGCGAGGAGATCGCGCTGGTCAGCGACGCCGGCACCCCCGGCATCTCCGACCCGGGCCGCGAGCTGGTGGCGATGGCTCTGGCCGCGGGTGTGGAGGTGCGCAGCGTGCCCGGCCCCAGCGCGCTCGCCTCCGCGCTCGCCGCGTCCGGCTTCCCGGCGGCGCCCGCCACCTTCATCGGCTTCGCGCCGCTCAAGGGCCGCGACGGTTTCGCCGAGGACGTGCTCGGTCGCTCCGAGACCGTGGTGATCTATGAGGCGCCGACGCGCCTGGTCGACCTGGTCGAGCGCCTGGCGGCGCTGTCGCCCGACCGTGAGGCGGCCATGTGCCGCGAGATCTCCAAGAAGTTCGAGGAGATCCGCCGCGCCCCGCTGTCCGAGCTGTCGGAGCGGCTGGCCAAGCGCGAGCTGCTCGGCGAGTGCGTGCTGGTCGTCGGCCCCGGCGAACCGTGGAGCCGACCGTCGATCGAGGTCGCGGAGGACGCGTCGCTCGGGGACTTGGCGGCGGCGATCGGCGCACGGCTGGGGATCCCCAAGCGGGAGGCGTATCAGCGGCTGCTCGCGTGGAAGAACGAGTAGGGCGCGGGTGAGAGCCACGCTGCGTGCTGCTGGAGCGGGTGCTGGAGCGTGTGGCATCTCGACAGCCCACGGAGGCCCTCCCGTGAGGTCCAACGGCACAGTTCTGCGCTTGGCCGCGACTTCCTGGTCCGCGGGTGAGGTAGAGTAGACGCAAGAGGACCGACATGCGTGTTTGCCTGTGGCTGAGTCTGATGTGTGTGGGCTGCGCGGGCCCAGGCGAGGACGCGTCGAACAGCGACGCGCCGTCGACCGAGGTCTACGTGATCCGCACGATCACCATCGGTCGCGTCGAGGACGGCGTGTCGGAGGGCTTTGATCTGGACCACGTCTCCACGGCGCGGGGAGACCCCACGGGGTGTGGTCAGACCGACTGGGTCGACCCGAGCGGGCAGACCGGGATCGACAACGCGATGGGCTCGATCATGCCCTTGCTTGACGGGACGGAGGCGGCGGTCGCGGGCACCTTGCTGCAGGGCGCCGTGGACTCGGGCGAGCTGCTGCTGCTGCTCGAGGTCAGCCACGACGCCGACGGTCCTGCGTTCCGCATGCTGCGCGGCAACAGCGAGGCGCTCCTGGGCACGAACGGGCTGCTGCTGCCGTACCAGACCTTCGACCTGGACCCGGACGTCTCGGGCGGCGACCCGGTGGCGGCCTCGTCGGACGCCGACGGCAACATGGTCGCGACCGACTTCGCGTTCCAGCTCCCGCTGGAGATCCTGCGCGCCAAGCTCTCGTTCTCGTTCAACTCCACCGCCATGCGTATGGGACCGGACGAGGGGGGCGTGCGCAGCGGCGTGGTCGGCGGCGGCGCGCCCTGGGAGCCGATCGTGGCCGAGCTGAACACGACGCCCATCGACGACAGCGTGAAGGCGATCCTCAGCACCGTCGTCGCGCAGAAGGCGGACCTGGACCCCGACGAGCAGGGCGTGTGCCGCTCGATGAGCGCGGTCTTCACCTTCGACGCGGTGCCTGCGTTCGTCTACCCGGACGCCGCGGGCGGCTAGCGCTGCGGACGTCGGCGATCAGACCGCGAGGCCCTCCCGCCGATCGTCGCCGCCTCACCTTGCCCCGCCCAGCGCACCGGCCAACCCGCCCCCGCCGCGCTACCTGCCCGCGAGGAGCGCCAATGGACCCGATCGACGTGCGTGAGCCGCGCCTGTGGTGCGAGCGTGGCTGGACCGCCAAGGTGATCCCGAACGACGACGGCGACGGAGGCTGGGCGGTCGAGATGACGCGCGACGGCGACCCGGACCCGGCGCTGGTCGGCCCGTGGGTCATGGGTCGCGACAAGAAGAACCCCAAGCCGCTCAACCCCAACGACTTCGCGACGCTGGTCAAGACCGCCACCGAGGTGCTCATGCGCCACGAGCAGCAGGCGCGTGCGGCGATGCACTCGCGGTTCGTGTACGCGCGCGACGACGGGCAGCGGGTGTGGGCGGACCTGGACCTGGTCCCCGACGAGGACGATCCCCACGCGATCCTGGCCTGCAGCGACGCTCGGACCGGCGAGCCGCTGCGCGCAGGCCGCGTGGCGGTGGGCTTCAAGATGAACGCGGTGACGGTCGAGGCGTTCCTGACGGGCGATCGGTCGTAGGCCGGGCGCCGATCCGATCGCCCGCGGATCAGGGCCCGATCACCACCGTCGCCTGTACGTCGGCGATGGCGGTCGCGGCGATGGGGTGAACGGTGACCGTCCAGGAGTCGCCCGCCTCGGTGAGCGCGTTGGCGACGGTGCTCCCGAACACGGGCACGGGGGCGGGGCCAGACCACACGATCAGCAAGCCCGCCATGCCGCCGATGCCGGGCGGGATGTTCACGACCGTGGCGACGAGATCGTCCAGCGTGGTCGGGTGCGCGGGCGCGATGGTGACGGCGAACGCGCTCAAGTCGGTGTCGAGGACGTCTGTGTCGGGAGGGAGGTCGGTTTCGCCGCCACCCTGCAGGTCGGTGTCGGCGGCGTCGGTGTCGGTCGCGCCCGAGTCCAGCGCGTCGGTGTCCCTGCGGTCCGTGTCCGCCGCGTCGGTGTCGCCGCGGTCCGTGTCTGCCGCGTCGTTCGTCGGGTCCTTCCCGGCGGCGCAGCCGGTGGTCGCGAGCAGGATCAGCCAGGGCCAGGTGCGGACAGACATCGACTCACCTCGTCGCGCGATGGGTAGCGCGGCGCATGCGAGGAAGGCGACGCCGCACGCGCGGGTCCTGCGCGCGTCGGCTAGCTTGGGTCGTCGAGCGGACCTGACTTCAACGCGCGTCGGCGAGGTGGCTGTGACCCGTGCGACGTGGTGGCTCCTGTTCGTGGCCGCGTGTGCGCCGTCCGCTCTGCCCACCACCGCGGACCGGCCCGGCCGCCCCGGCCTGCCGTTCCCCGGCGCGCTGCTCGCGTCGCGCCCCTCGGTGGCGCTCCAGGACCTGGACACCACGGCGTTCGGGTTGGACGTGGACGGCGGCGCGGACGTGGATGGGGATGGGCACCTGGACGTGATCGTCGGCGCACCGGGAGGCAGCTACGATCTGGGCCGCGTGGAGGTCTACCGCGGAGACGGGGAGGGCGTGGACCCGACCGCGGCGCGGGTCGAGCAGGGTACAAACTCGTGCTTCGGACAAGAGGTCGCGATCGCGGGTGACCTCGACGGCGACGGGTTTGCGGACCTGCTGTGGAACGAGGCGTGCTCGAGGGGGAGCGCCGGTCTGGTGTTCGTGAAGCGCGGCGGACCCAATGTGTTCGACGGCGCCTTCGATCAGGAGCTGGTCGGGCCTGCGTTCCGAGGGTTCCGCGTGGACCCGGCCGGGGACGTCAACGGGGACGGTCTCGCGGACGTCGTGTTGAGCGGGTCGGGAGAGGCCTACGAGGACGGGCGGCTGATGCTGCACCTGGGCACGCCATCCGGTCTGTCGGAGGCCGCGGCGGACGTGATCGGGCCGACGCTCCCGGGTCACGGCGTCGGGAACGTGGCGACGACCCTCGACCTGGACGGGGACGGCCACCAGGACCTGGTCGTGCAGGAGTTCCCGACGGACATGGCGGCGACCGTCACGCGCGTGGTCGCGTGGCGCGGGGGGCCGAGCGGCTACGAGGAAACGCCCTGGCAGGTGTGGGAGGGCTTGGTCGACGAGGGCTTCGGGACGCCGCTCGCTTCCGCCGGGGACGTGGACGCGGACGGCGACGACGAACTGCTGATCGGCGTCCCGTGGGACCGTCGGGGGCGCGGCGCGGTGGAGGTCTACCTGGGCAGCCCGGACGGCCCCTCCGCGGCGCCGGATCAGGTGCTGCTGGGTGACGTGCCAAAGGGCCTGTTCGGCGAGGCCCTGCTGGGGGCCGGGGACCTCAACGGCGACGGTTACGGCGACGTCCTGGTCCAGTCCTACCCGCAGCGCCGCGGATTGGAGCGCGTGTACGCGTTCGCCGGTGGGCCGGGCGGTGTGGAGCTCATGCCACGACAGGTGATCGCGGGGTCCAGCGTCAGCGACATGTTCGGGTTCGCGATGGCCCGCGCGGGCGACATGAACGGCGACGACCGCGCCGACGTGTGGATCAGCGCCTACAATGAGGAGCTCGACGACGACTACCCGGGTGAGGGGCGGGTGTACCTGTTCCACGGCGCCCTGGACGCGGACGGGGACGGTTCGCCGTCCGACGCGGACTGCGACGACGACGATCCCACGACGTTCCCGGGCGCCACCGACGTGCCCGGCGACGGTGTGGACCAGGACTGCGACGGCGAGGACGCGGCGACGCCCGGAGACACGGACGAGCCGGACTCGGGCGCGCACTCGGGCGGGCGCGACACGCAGGGCGGGGGCGGGGACAAGCCAACGAAGCGGACGCGCTGAGTCTTGGGGGGCTTGAGCGTGGCCGCAGAACCGGATCGCGGGCGCGCTCGGGCTGCGGTAGGTCTCCAAACCCGTTCGGAGCACCCAGCCCGTGTTCGCCACGCCCTCCACCTTCGTGCTTGTCCCGCTGTTCGTCGTTGGCGGCGTCGTCGCCGCGCTCGTGCTGGCGCTGGCCACGCGCGGCGCTCGGGGGACGGTCGTCGCCCTGCTCGAACTCTACCGCCGCGCGCGCCTCGCCTGGCTCGGCCTGTCCGGTCGCACCGAGGCCAGCGAGAGCGAGCGTCGCGTGGTGTCCGGCGAGGCGTGGGCCGAGTGGTGCGACACGCTTAAGGCCGCCGGCGCGACGATGACCGCCAGCGGCTGCCCCACCGACCCGTTTGATCAGGCCGAGGGCTACCGCTACCTGACCCGCCTCGTGCGGGCGTCGCTCGAGAATTACCTCGAGTGCAACGACCCTCACGCGCCGGTGCTGGTGTCGCTCGCCAACGGGATGCGCGACGCGCCGGTGAAGCTGGGCGCCGACAACCCGGACAACCTCTACCTCAACGCCAACCTGGACCCGCGCGAGACCTACCGCCTCGTCGGCCTGCGCGGGACGGTGAACTACCTGGGCCTGGGCATCCAGGAGGGGACCTATGGCGGGCCGGGCGGGCTGCGTACGGTCGCGTACAAGGAGGCCGGGTCGGACGAGTTCGACATCGGCGCCGACGGCGCGATGGAGCTCGTGTTGAGCGCCGAGCCCCCCGCGGGCGGCGACACGCGCAACTGGCTGAGTTTGCCCGGAGGGGACGCCACCCGCGCGATGCTCATCGTGCGGCAGACCTTCCGCGATCGTGCGACCGAGACGCCCGCGACCCTGCGCATCGAGCGCACGAGCGGCCCGCACCGTCCGTCGGCGCTCACCGCCGCGCAGCTGGAGGACGCGCTGCGCACGTCGGGCATGTTCGTGGCCGGCGCGAGCATGATGTTCGCGCGCTGGGCGAAGGGCTTTCAGGCGCACACCAACCTGCTGCCGCTGTTCGACCAGCCGACGTCAGACGCCGCGGGAGGCGACCCGAAGATCCGCTACTACCACTCGTACTGGAAGCTCGGGCCGGACGAGGCGCTGGTGATCACGGTCACGCCGCCGCCCTGCCAGCACTGGAACTTCCAGCTGAACAATCACTGGATGGAGAGCCTGGACTACCGCTACTTCCAGGTGCACGTGAACATCGAGTCGGCGCACGTCGACGCGGCCGATGGTTCGGTCCGCGTGGTTGTGGCGCACCGCGACCCGCGCGACTGGATCCCCGCGGGGATCGCGTACGACTGGATCGACACCTGCGCGCACAACCAAGGGCAGATGCTGTGGCGCTGGGTGCGCGTGGCGCCGGAGTGGGACACGGCGAGCGGGCGGCTGCCGGAGCCGCGCTGCCGGGTGGTGAAGTTCGCGGAGCTGGGCGCGACGTTGGGCGAGGCGCGCGCCGCGTTGGCTGCGCGCTGAACGACCCGCGGGGAGTCGTCAGGTGCGCCTGCGACCATGTCCGTGGCGCTCGACGCCGACCAGGCGCTGTGGCACGGCGTCGCCCCGCTCAGCGACCCGCCGCTTCGTCCTCTGCCGGCGGCGTGGGCAGCTCCACCGTCTCGCGCCCGCGCCCGCGGAGGATCTCCAGGATGGTCTTCGAGCCCTCGTGCCGCACCTCCAGCGTTCCGCCGCCTGGCAAGTGACGCGGACCCTCGACCACGGGCGCGGGGTGTGGTGTGAGCAGCCCCATTAGGCGGCGCATCGACGCCCCCTCGAGCGCGGTCACGAACCCGCTGTCCGAAAGGTTCCGCATCGTCAGGCTCAGCGCGCCGACCTCATCCGCGAGGGCCAGCTGCTCCGCTTGCCGCGAGCTCACCAGGAAGGTCACGGACGGCGCTTGCCGCCCGCGCGCCGCCGCGTCCTCGGTCGACTCGCCCTGCGCGCGCGAGTTCACGCCGAGCACAAACACCGCCTGCAAGATCGTCTCCGTGCGGGGCTCGCCGAGCTTGTCCTCGAACGTGGACAGCACGTCGACGAACGTGCCCGGCTCCAGCAGCCCCGACACCGCGTCTGCGTCGCGCAGGTTGAGCGACACCGCGACCATGCCGCGCGGGATCACCGCGTTCAGGCCGATGCCCGCGCCGCCATCCGCCAGCCGCTCGGGTCGGATGATCTCGTTGGCCAGGATGCGCTCGCGCGGCACCTGACCGACCAAGCCCTCGGTCGCGGCGAACACGCGAGCAGGCGCCAGGTCGCCGGACTGCGCGTCGGCGACGGTCGGCAGGTAGGAGACCGGCACCTTGGCGACGTACACGTCCGCCGGCGTCAGCGCGACGCCCTGGTAGAGCGTGCGCGACGCGGTCACCACGTCGACGGTCTCTACGGGATGGACAGCGTGGTGCGGGTCGCCGCCCGCGATCAGACCGAGCACGCCTCGGCTGGCCACCAGGCCCACCGCGAGCGTTGCCACCATGAACCCCGCCGCCGTCCGTTGGCTCGCGGCCCGCTTCGAAGAGACCATGCACCCTCCTGCGCGTCGCGGCCGCGGGGATCGCGGGCGACGCGGTGCAGGGTAGGCGGGCGTGATCACAGGCCGCGCGGAGAAAGCGTCGTTGCAGGAGAGGGTAGGACGGGAGGTGTCGTCCGCGACGGCGCGGAGTGGGGACGCGCGGCGTGCGTACGAAATGGGAATTGCGGAGCGAACGGACGGGCGCGGCGAGGGCGCAGCGGCTTCGAGGCGCGCGAAGCCCGCGAAGGCCGCGAGGCGCGCGAAGACCGCGAGGCGCGCGAAGACCGCGAGGCGCGCGAGGCCCGCGAAGACCGCGAGGCGCGCGAAGCCCGTGCAGCCCGTGCAGCCCGTGCAGCCCGCGAGGGAGGAGAGGCGCGCCGACGTGGCCGACACGCCCGCGCGGATTCGCGCTGCCTGCCGCTGATCTCGAGGGGGCGCTCTCGGTTCAGCCCCGCCACCGCACCTCGACCCGGCCATCCGCGTGCGTGGCCTGCAGGCCAGTCCTCCCACGTGGGTCACGCACGGTCTCCAGCGCGAGCAGCCCGTCGTGCACGTGCCGATGGTGTAGCGGACACAGCGTCACCAGGTTCGCCTCGTCGTGTTTCCCGCCCGCCGCGCGCGACCTGACGTGGTGCACGTCCAGCCACAGCCGACACCGACAGCCCGCCACCGCGCACTTGGTGCCGTCCCGGTGCAGCACGGCGCGTCGGATCGCCGGTGGTATCGTGCGCGTCAGGTGTCCGTGGCTCGGGCCCGCGCGCAGATCGACGACCTCCGCGTCACACGCTGCCTGCGCGGCGACCGTCTCGCTGACCTCGGCGTCGGCGGCGTGATCGTCACCGCAGCTGGGGCAGTGGGTGACGATCACCCGGTAGCGCTCAGCGATCGGCGCTCCGTCGCCGTCGGCGTCGAAGATCACGCGCTGCGCCATCGCCGCGAGCGCCGCGCCCTCGTCCAGCTCCACACCGTTCAGGCCCGCCTGGGTCCGGAGCAACGCGAGCGCGTCACGCAGCATCGCCGCGTCCGACGCCTCCATCTCGACGACGAAGCGCGTCCTCGCTGACCCACGTGGGTCATCCTTGAGCGCGCGCGGCGCCTCGCCGACCTGCGACTTGGACACCATCGCCTCCAGCACGCGGCTGGTGTTCGTCGTGGCCGCCTCGACCCACGCGGCGTCCGTGTCGGGCGTGATCACGCGGATCAATTCGCGCGCCTTGGTCCAGGAGATCGCGCCCGCGGCGAAGGCCGCGTCGAGCGCCGGCAGCGAAGGCAACATGCCGCCGATCTGCAGCAGCCCACGCGCTTGGCGGACCGACAGATCAAGCGCCTGCTCGGCGTAGTCGTAGATCGACGCGTAGCCGAGCGCGTGGTGCAGCGACTCGTCAGCGACCTCGCGGAGCAGGCGGGCGGCGATGTGCTCGGCGGCGCGGCGCTGGCGGAGGGCGGCGATCAGCTCGGCGTGGATCTGGTGCGCGCGATCGGGGACGGCGTTCATGGTGGCCTCGGGATGAGGTCCGGTATCACCACGAATTTTGGCGCTCGTGCGGGGGCCTGCCAGCGCACCTGACGGGTGTGAGCGACGCGCGAGGTGGAGAGACGACAAACGATTCGGCACAGCGCGCGTGGGCGGTGTGGGACGCGCTCGGAGAGCGCAGTCACCGCCTTGTGCCGGTTTTGCATGCTAAAACTGTCAAGGTATGAGCGCCTGAAATGACATTTCGGACGGCGCGGCCCGACGGTGCCGGCGCGCGCCGAGGTGCCGTTCGACGTTGTCGCCGCGATCGCCGTAGCAGGCGGGCTCGCCCGCGATGTCGCGCGCGACGGCGACGTCGTCGCCTCGTCCGTTTGCGCGAGCTGGCGGCATCGGCGTTGAAGCGGCTCGAACCGAGCGACTTCGAGGTCGCGTCTGCGCTCGTTCCGGCGCCTCCGGCTCGCGCAACGCCATGCGCGCGTGCGCGCCGCGCGCTCGTGTGCCGCGGCGTCCGCGCTCGTTCCGGCGCCTCCGGCTCGCGCAACGCCATGCGCGCGTGCGCGCCGCGCGCTCGTGTGCCGCGGCGTCTGCACTCGTTCCGCGGCCTCCGGCTCGCACGAGGCCATGCGCGCGTGCGAGTCGCGCGATCGTGCGCCGCGGCGTCTACACTCGTTCCGCGGCCCGCGCCGTGCGCTCGTCCGCGCCCCCGCCTGTCCAGGTCTCCCGCCGTGCGCCCGCTCTAAGGAGGCGTGATCCCCGCGCACGTCACGAACGCCGGCTCACACTTCTGCACGCGGCACGTCTCGCAGGCGGCGCTCGTCGCGTCCAAGCACTGGGCCAGGCACTTGTTGACCACGCACACCGAGATGTTGCCGAAGCACTGCGAGCAGCCGCCGGTCAGGCCGACGTCCGAGCCGATGCAGTTGGACACGCAGGCGCCCAGGCGCGGGGCCTGGGTGCAGGAGAACACGCAGCTCTGCGTGGTGTCCGAGATGGTGTTCGCGGCGGCCGCGAGCGCGGCGTAGTCGGCGGTGTTGTCGCAGGCGCCGGCGGACACGTCGGTGTCCGTGGGCAGGACGGCGGTGTCGGTGTCTTCGACCACCACGTCGGTGTCTTCGACCACCACGTCGGTGTCGACCACGACGTCGGTGTCCAGCGTGACGTCGGTGTCGCCGGGGAGCTTGGTCTCTCCCGTGGTGGAGCAGGCGACGAAGGCGAGGGCGAGGAAGAGCGCGCGCATGAAGAACCCTGGTTTCGGGCGCAGGCTAGCACCCGGGTCGCGCGCTTGCACCGGTGCAAAGCGTGACGACGACCGGAGGTGACCGTGTTGGCCGGCCGCCACGGCGAGCGCGGCCTTGGCCCGGACGCCTAGTGCCGCGGATCCAGGTCCTTGAGGATCTCGTTCTTCAGCTGCTCCTCCAGGATCTGCGTCCGAAGACGCTCCTGCTTCAGCGCCTCCTCCGCCAGCGCGGCCTCGCGCTTCTCTCTGTCCGACTTGCGGAACACGGAGAAGATCGCGGCGCCGACGCTGGTGGTGGAGAGCAGGGCGATCACGAGCACGAGCAGCGCGAGGTCTGCAGTGGCCATGGCTACTTCTTGCGCTCCTGGGCGATCGCCGCGACCGAGCCGACGTCGAGGATCATCGACGAGTTGCCGCCGCCCGCGACCACGGGCAGCTTGCCGTCCCAGCGCTCGGCCTTCTTCTGCTCGATGTCGAGCTCGCGGAGCTTGAGCAGCTCCGCCGTGATGGACGCGGCGATCAGGCGGTTCGCGTCGGCCTCGGCGGCGGCGCTGGCCATGCGGGCCTCGGCGGCCGCCTTGGCGGTGGCGACGGTCTTCTTGCCCTCGGCCTCGGCGGACGCGACCTCACGCTCGACGCGCTGCGCGTTCTGCGTGGCGGCGGTGGACGCCTCCATGGCCTCCTGCACCTGCTTGGGCAGGCGGACCTCGGAGTTGAGCGTCAGGCGCGTGATGAGCAGGCCCTTCGGGTTGAACTCTTCCTGCACCTTCTCCTCGGCGCACTTGAACAGCTCCTCCTTGCGGGGGCCGTAGATCTCGTCGACCGTCATGGTGGCGGCGCACATGTTCAGGCCGTTGCGGACCGAGTCGCGCACGCGGGTGTGGATGATCTGGTCGACGTCGTAGCCGAACGTCTGGACCATCTTGATCATGTCCGCGTCGGCGGGGGCGATCGCGTAGCCGACGCCGACGTCGACGTTCACCTTCTGGCCGTCCTTGCCCGCGAAGGTGATCGACTCGTCGGTGACGCTGCCCTCGGTGGAGGTGGCGGTCCACACGGCGCGCTGCTCGCGCGAGACGATGGTGTAGTAGTTGGTGCAGTAGGCGAGGGCCGGCCAGTAGCGGCCCTGACGCAGCACCAGCGGCGTGGTGGCGCCGCCGCACACGGGGACCTCGACGACAGCGGTGCCGGGGCTGACCGTGGCGCAGCCGGTGACGAGGGCGAGCAAGGGGGCGAGGATCTTCGAACGCATCTTGGTTGTTCCAGGCGGAGCTCGCGCAGGGCGAGGCGCGCCTGATCCGTAACCATGCGCTGCAAAAATGCTGCAAGCGACGCGCAGAGCGACGCTTCAACCAAGCCTACTTTCGATCGTCCTTGCCGCGGAAGCGGCCGACGAGACCGACGTTCCAGCCTACGTTGAACGACTGCGTGTCGGTGTAGACGTCGTAGGGGTGCTCGACGCGGCTGGGGGTGGACCACCCGCCGTCCACGCCCATGCGAAGCCCGACGAGCTTGGTAAAGTCCGCCTTGATGGCGAAGCCGCCGCCGACCGTCACGTGCTCAGACGCGGTGACCGCGATGGACTTGCTGCTCTCGAGCGTGTCCGGCAGCCAGAAGCCCGACGCGTGCGAGGCCCAGGTGTAGTACGACGCCGCGAGGTGAAGGTCGAACGCCAGCTTGGCGCCGTTGGGCTTGTGGAGCGCGATCAGCTCGGAGCCCGCGACGCCGTCAAAGTGCGACGCGTCCTTGAGCGCGATCTCGCCGCGGTCGACGTCATCGAGGGTGACGACGTCCACCTTGTGCTTGGCCTCGCCAGTCCAGGACAGGCTGACGTACGGGTCGGCCTTGCCGCGGATCACGCTGAACGCGCCGCCGATCTTCCAGCCGAGGCCGCCCGATCCGACGCCGCGCTTGGTGGAGTACAGCGAGGTGGACGGGGTGCGCAGCGCGAGGTCGAAGCGCGCCGTGATCGGCAGGCTGCTCGCGAAGTCTTCCCGGAACGGCGACAGCGCCACGCCGATCCACACGCCGTCCAGGCCCTTGCTCTTGAGGGTGGGCGTGGGGTCCATCGTCACGCCGTGCACGTACTCGCCGCTGCCGGACACCGGGTCGAGCAGCATGTTGCGCGCGGACGGGTAGGTGATGGACTGCGACACCGTGATGGGCAGGCCGAGCGTGATGGCGACGCCCGTGTAGACGGTGAACGCGCCGCTCAGGGCCAGATCATGGCGCTGCACGTTGCGGATGCCGTAGACGGCGCCCTGCTCCTCCAGGCCCGCCTGGGAGAACGAGCCCGCGTACCCGAGGGCCAAGTCTCCGCGAAGGTTCGGCGGGAGATCGGTCGGATCGGCGGCGAGAGCAGAGTTGGCGATCGCCAGCAGGAAACCGGCGGAGAGCAGCGTGCGCACGGCAGGGCCTCCGCTCGCGAGGATAGCCGCGCCCGGGACGATGCGCATCCCGTGACGTGGCGGAAGTGCGACGATAGTGCGGGGCCTTGAATAACGAGCGGCCCCCGAGCGTCGCATTGCGGATGGAGGACTCGATGCGTTCACTGCTCGCCCGACTGCTGCCACTGTTCACGTTCCTTTGGCTATTCGCCCCGGTGGCCCACGCCGCCCCTGCCATGGACTTCACGCTCTACGACGTGAACGGCCAGCAGGTCCACCTGGCGGACCTCAAGGGCAAGGTCGTCGTCGTCTCGTTCTGGGCCACCTGGTGCGGCCCCTGCAAGGAGGAGATGCCCCACCTCCAGGCGCTCTATGACAAGCACAAGGCCAAGGGCCTGGTGATCCTGTCGCTGTCGACCGACGACGTGCGCACCACCAGCCGCGTGAAGCCCTACATCGCGTCCAAGGGCTACACGTTCCCCGTGCTGCTGGACAAGGACAGCGCGGTGGTGGGGCTGTACAACCCCAACAAGACGCTGCCCTGGACGGTGGTGATCGACCGCAGCTTCCAGGTGGCTGATCAGCGCGGCGGCTACGACCCCGGCGATGAGATCAAGCTCGGCGAGCTGGTCACGCGCCTCCTCGGGCCGTGACCGGGTTGGGCGGGGCAGGGGCACAGCGCTGGATCGTCTCGCTCGCGCTCGCCGCGGGCGGGGTCGCGCGCGCGGACGAGCCTGCGTCGACTGACGCGGCGTCGTCGGCTGCGCCGGGGCAGACCGCGTCCGTGACGCAGTTGCCGTCCCCTGCGGACGCGGCCCCCGCGCCGGTGTCATCCGCCGCGGACGCGACGTCTGCGCCAGCGGCAGCCCCCGCGAACGTGTCGCCTGCGTCGCCATCGACCGATCCAAGCTCCACGCCCGACGCCACCGGCGTCACCGTGGCCCCCGACGCGCCCGCGCCGCCCGAGGGTGCGGCGGTGGACGTGCCCGCGTCGCCGGTGCCGCCCACCGACGACGTGGCCCCGGCCAAGCCCCGCCCGTCCTTTGTGTTCTCCGAGGACTTCGAGCTGCGCTGGTACAAGTCGCCGGACTCACTGCCCGCGTTCCCGGACAATCCCCGCGTCCTCGACTGGTTCGAGCAGGTCAACCGCTTCACGATCGGCGGCGCCTTCAAGAAGTGGACCTTCTTCACGCAGCTCGACGAGGTCGCGCTCACCGGCACCACGCACTTCCTCGACGACGTGCGCGTGGCCGACCGTGAGCTGCTGGCCCCCGGCGTGTGGTCCGTGCTGGTCGGCGGCGCCTACGATCCCGGCACCCACGGCCTGAAGGGCTGGGACCTCTTCTCGCGCAACGTCTTCATCAACATGGAGAAGCTGCGGGCCGGCTACACCGGCAAGAACATCAGCGTCGAGCTGGGCGACAGCTACCTGGCGTTCGGACGCGGCCTGTCCCTGGCCGTGCAGCGCAACGTCGAGATCGACATCGACACGTCGATCCAGGGCGTGAAGGTCCAGGCCCGCCCGGGCCTGTGGGACATCACCGGCTTCGCGGGCCAGCTCAACCGCCAGCAGGTGCTCCAGGACAACCGCAACGACGGCCTGTTCGGCGACCGACGTCACACGGTCGGCGGCGTGCGCATCGAGCGCTACGGCCTGGGCCCGGTCAACCTGGGCGCGCACGGCGTGGTCTACAACTTCGTCACCGACGAGGGCTGGAGGTCGGGGTTCACCAACCTCAAGTCCACGCCCGACGCGGTGGTGGGCGGCGCCACGGTCGAGGCGGTCGGCCTTGGCCCCACGGACTGGTACCTGGAGGGCGACGGCTACGCGTACCCCACGGCCGATCTGTTTGGCGGCGCCGCGCACAAGCCCGGCTACGCGCTCTACGGCTCAGGCGCGGTCTACGCGGGCAAGACCACCTGGCTCATCGAGGGCAAGCGCTTCTACCAGAGCGAGCACGTCAACGCGTTGCTCTCCTCTGAGGGCTACGAGGTCGCGACCGCGCCCACGCTCGAGTACGAGCGCGGCATCACCGAAGACAGCTCCGCGGCCATGAACAGCAACAACATCGCGGGCGGCCGCGTGCGCATGGACTGGACCGCCATCCCTGGGCAGCTGGTGCCGTACTGGTCGGTGGCGGTGTTCCGCGACATGGAGATCGGCGGCACGCACTTCAACACGGTGCCCGAGACCATCGTGCACCCGCTGGTCGGCCTGGAGTGGACGCACAACGCGTGGTCCGCGATGGCGAACATCGGCTACCGCAACGACATCCGCGACGGCAAGGACGGCGGGAGCGACCGCCAGCTGCACGGCGACGTGCTGGCCAAGGTCCCGGTGAAGGACGGCTGGGCCTTTGACCTGAGCCTGTCGACCGAGTGGTTCCAGTGGGGCAACAACCCGGTCCAGCAGCACGATTACGTCGAGGTCGAGTCGTCGGTGGCGCTGCTCTACAAGGGCCTGTTCGCGTTCACCTGGTACACCGACACGTCGACCAACCCGCTGATCGACTCCGTTGGCAACCTGTCGAACGACGTGTACGGCGCGGGCGAGCTGCAGATCAAGCCGCTGCCCAACCTGACGCTCCGGGCCTTCTACGGCGCCTACAAGAGCGGCGTGCGCTGCGCCGGCGGCCAGTGCCGCGTGCTGCCGGGCTTTGAGGGTGCGCGCATCTCGGCGACGGCGACCTTCTGACCTACCCCGCGGAAGGGTTTGGCCCCGCTGCGTGTCAGGACACGGCAACATTGGCCCGATCGCGTTGACATCGACCCGGCGCATGGCGATCGGGAGTGTTCGCCCTGCACTGCTGGAGCTTGCGACATGAAGTCCGTCCCCGTGTTCTTCGCCGCGCTTGCCACCTTGACCGCGATCGCCACCCCGGCGGTGGCCGCGCCCATCAAGCCGGTGGGCGTGACGGCGTCGTCGACCTACGTCGTGACCGAGGGCACCGGCAGCTACGACCCCACGCGCACCGCCGACGGCAAGGCCGCGACGTCCTGGTTCGAGGGCGAGGCGGGCAGCGGCCTGGGCGCGTGGATCGAGTACGACCTCGGCGCGCCCACCCTGGTCAAGCAGATCAAGCTGTGGGCCGGTGACTGGTCCACGTTCGACTACTGGAGCCGCGCCAACCGCCCCAAGGAGCTCGAGCTCAAGTTCAGCGATGGCACCACCCAGGTGGTCACGCTGAAGAACGAGAAGCTCGCGCAGTCGTTCGCGATCGACGGCGGCGGCAAGACCACCACCAGCGTGCGCATCAAGGTCAAGGCGATCTACGATGGCAGCACCTGGCTCGACACCGGCTTGGCTGAGGTTCAGCTGTTCGGCGACGCGGCGCCCGCGCTCACCGCCACGTCCTCCACGGTCGCGGTCGAGGACGGCGACGGCAACTACGCCGCGTCCAACGTGATCGACGGCCTGTCCGACACCATGTGGTGCGAGGGCGACAAGGGCAGCGGCGCTGGCCAGTGGATCGAGGTCAACCTGGGCGCGTCGCGCTCGGTGTCCAGCCTGTCGCTGATCAACGGCATGGGCTCGTCGATGGTGCTTTGGATGAAGGCCAACCAGACCACGAGCCTGGTGCTGACCTTCTCCGACGGCGCCACCGAGACCGTGGCGATCGACCGCCCGTCGTTCCGCCTCGCGTCCTACACGTTCCCGGCGCACACCACGTCCAAGGTGCGCGTGACCATCGCCGCGGTGAAGGCGGGGGCCGAGTTCAACGACACCTGCGTGTCCGAGCTGTCCTTCGGACCCTGATCGCGGGCCCGTCTGGGCGCTGGGAACCGTGTGCGCTGGGCTTGCTGAAGCTTGACGCAACGGTGCAGTTCGTCCGCGCGGGGCGCTCCGCCGCAAGGTAGGATCGGGATCGGGAAAGCCGTATGGTGCCCGTGGGAGTCCTCGCATGCGTTCTCTGGTTTCGGTTGCCCTCTGCGCGGGTCTGATGGGCGCGTGCGCCAGCGACGTGGTGGTCCGCAACCAGGACTTCGAGGACGTCTTCCAGCAGTCGCCCACCGATCAGGTCGACATCCTCTTCATCGTGGACAACTCCGGCTCCATGCAGCTTGAGCAGAAGCTGCTCGCGGCGGGCTTCAAGTCGTTCATCACCGAGATCGAGGCGACCGGCGCCAACTTCCACATCGGCGTGATCACCACCGACTTCCAGTACGACGACCCCAAGCGCGGCCAGCTCGTCGGGTTCCCACCTGTCATCACCCCGGACGTCGACTACACCAAGATCTTCGAGGCCCGCGCGATCACGGGCGTCAATGGTGGCGGCATGGAGAAGGGCCTGGAGGCCGCCTCCTACGCGCTGTCGCCGCAGATGACCACCGGTCCCAACGCCGGCTTCCTGCGCCAGGAGGCCACGCTGCTGGTGGTCATCGTGTCCGACGAGGACGACTGCTCCGACCGCGGCGCGCTCGGCGCCGACGCGCTCAACACGGACTGCTACACCAAGTTCGACGAGCTGGTGCCGGTCAGCACGTTCGTGTCCGAGATGTCGGCCCTCAAGCCCACGCCGGACCGCTTCAAGTTCGCGGGCATCATCGGGCCGGAGGACGCCACCGGCAGCTGCGCCGACTCTTCGCTGCCCGGGCACCGCTACATCGAGGCCGCGCGCCTCACCGGCGGCCTGACCGCCTCGATCTGCGACTCCGACTGGTCGAGCTTCCTCTACGACCTGGGCCTGAACGCGGCGGGCATCTACACGATCTTCCCGCTGAGCCACGGCGCCGTGCCCGGCAGCCTGAAGGTCTTCGTGGACGACCAGGAGGTCCCCGAGAGCGACGGCGACGGCTACACCTACGACGACGTCGGCCACACGATCGAGTTCCACGGCATCTGGATCCCCGAGCGCGGGGCGGCCGTGAAGGCGACCTACACGATCGAGTCGGGGACCTAGTCGGCCGCACGCGGCGGCGAGCAGGCCGCGCGCGGCGGGCAGTAGGCCGCACGCGGCGGCCAGCAGGCATCGCGCGTCGTGCCGCGGGCCGCGGAAGGGCTCCTGGCGACCGGCGCGCGGCCGCTCAGAGCGTCGGCAGGCTCGCGGCGATCCGCCCCAAGGCGGCGATCGCGCCGGCCTCCGTGTCGACCTCGGGCACCGGCCAGACCGGTGCACCGCTCATGCGGGCCATGCGCGTGGCGGTCGAGGCGTCGCGGGCGGCGCGGCGCTCGTGCGTGGCGGCGGCCTCCACCAAGGCAGACAGCGCGTGGGCCCAGCCGGCGGCGTCCACGCCCTTGGGGCGCGTGGGCAGCTCGGCGAGCATGGCGTTCACGGGGACGGGCAGGGGTGCGGTCGCGCGCGTGAGCACGGAGCCGGAGAAGGACCGACCGTCCTCGCGCAGGGCCGCCAGGAACTCGCTGACCTCCTCCTCGCGGGGGGCGGCGGCGCTGGCGACCAGGATGTAGTGGCAGTTGCGGCTGTGCAGCAGCGTGGCGACGGCGGCGCCGCGCTCGCGCAGGCCGGTCGAGAGCGCCGACACCATCCCGAAGAACTCGGACAGGTCGTCCATCACGGCCTCGCCCGCGACGCGCCGCACCAGGCTGGCCAGCCCGCGGGTGGCGATGCCCACCAGGCCCTTGGAGGCGGGCTCGAACAGGGCGCCGAGCAGGCGGCGGTCGAGCAGGCGGCGCACGCGGTCGGGCGCGTGCAGGAAGTCCAGCGCGTGGAAGGACGGCGGCGTGTCGACCACCACCACGTCCCAGCGGCCGTCGGTGGCGAGCGCGTGCAGCTTCTCGGTGGCCATCAGCTCGTGCGCGCCCGACAGGCGCGACGACACCGCGCGCGACCACGGGTTGGCGATCAGGCGGTCGGCCAGCTCGGCGGACGGCGCGTGGCGGCGGATGACCTCGGCCCAGGTGTCGTCGCGGTCGAGCATGAGCGCGTCCAGCGTGCCGGGCACGTCAGGCAGGGTCACGCGCACCGGCAGGTTGCCGATGGCCTCGGTGCCGAGCGCGTCCGCCAGGCGGCGGGCCGGGTCGATCGTCATGACGACCACACGCTTTCCGGCGCGCGCGTAGGCGACGCCCAGGGCGGCGGCGGTGGTGGTCTTGCCCACGCCGCCCAGGCCACAGCACACGACGAGCGTGGTCATACGCCACCCACCATGAGCGTCTTGACCAGGATGTCGACGATCGGGTCGAGCTTGGTCGGGTCGGTCAGGTCGGGCAGCTCGACGGTGTGGACGTGCAGCGGCGTCACTTTCTCCAGGCCCAAGCGCAGCATCTCGCGCGCGTCGCGTTGGTGGCCAGAGCGCGTGGACTCCTCGTCCGCCAGCGTCGCCAGCGCCTGGGCCGCGGGCTCGGGGCGGGCGGCCAGGGCGTCGCGGAGCGCGGCGGCGGCGGCGTCGTCGGGCCACTCGCGCGCGCAGCGGTTCACCAGCACGGCGGCGGGCGCGGCGTGATCGACGGCGAGCGCATTCGACAGCTCCAGCGCCTCATGCACGGGCAGGGCCTCGGGCAGCGTGACCACCACAAAGCCGGTGACCTCGGGGTCCGACAGGAAGCGCTCGATGATGCCGGCCAGGTCGTAGAAGGGGCCGACGCGGGCGGTCTCGCGCATGGCGCGGGCGGCGGCGAGCAGCGTCAAGCCGTGGCCGGTGGCGTGCGCGTCCAGGATGGCCAGATCCCAGGTGGGCTCGCCGGGGAGCGGCTCGGCGATCATGTTCTCCAGCTTGCCCAGCTGGAGCAGGTCGTGCAGGCCCGGCACCGCGTCCAGGAAGGTCGCCATGGGCTTGGACGTGATCAGCCAGTTCGACACCGCGGGCAGGTGCAGCTTGCGCTGGGCGAAGTCCGCCAGGCAGTCGGCCGCGGTGAACGTGCAGTGGTCCAGGCCGGGGGCCACCCGCTGCGGCTCGTAGGTGGCGTGCGGCAGGCCCAGCGTCTTGGCGACGGCGTGCTGGCCCGACAGCTCCACGCAGATCGCGCGCTTTCCGGCGCGGGCGGCCGCGAGGCCCAGGGCGGCGCAGAGGGTGCTTCGACCCACGCCCCCCTTGCCTGTGACGACCAGCAGCTTGCGATGGAGTCGACTCACGCGGCGGGCTCCGTGGGGGCGGTGTCGGTCAGCCCGGCGCGGACGGCATGAAACGCACGTGCCGAGACGAGGAGGCCGCGGTGGCCTGCGCCGTCAACCGCGACGCTGCGCTCTTCGTCCACGCGCGCGGACTCGGCGGGGACCACCTCAGGGTCCTCCGGGCACCACACCGCCAGGGTGGGGATCTTGACCTGGTCCAGCCCGTCGATCGCGTGGCTGTCGACGTGCGCGTCCATCGCCAGGGCGCCCGGGACAAACACCGCCATGCGGGTGCCGCGCCAGGGCGTGCCCAGCGTGACCAGCCGGCGCACGCGGTGGCCGTCGTCCAGCCGGACCACGTGGTAGGCCGCCACCAAGCCGCCCAGGCCAAAGCCGACGATGTCGACCTGCTTGGTGCCCGCGTGCTTGGCGAGGCGGTCGACCGCCTCGGAGAGCTGGCCTGCGCGCTCGGCCAGGCTCTCGTCGCCGCGGGAGAAGCGGTAGGGCCAGACCATCATGCCGCGCTGGCGCAGGTAGACGTGCAGCAGCGACAGCGACGCGCGGCCGATGGTGGGGTCGGGGACCAGCAGCACCGGGATGCCCGTGCCCTCGTTGGGCAGCGGGGCAGGGAACCAGCCCACCGGCGCCAGCACGCCGAACACGATGCGAGCGACGGTCTCCCGCGCGAGCACGGCCTGACGCACGCCGTTCCAGCGCACGCGCTCGCCGCGCTCCACCTGATGCACGACAAAGCCACGCATCGAGCGCGCCGCCGTCACCGCCAAAACGGTGATCGGAACGAGCAGGGCGATCTCGATGATGGGTCCAAGGTCGGTCAGGCTTGCCTTCCGCGGCTGGCGTCCCTATATCGGGCGCCCGCCAACGGGGAGGGCCCCTTGCCGATCTACGAGTACCGCTGCGAGTCGTGTGGTCACCAGTTCGAGAAGATGGTCAAGATCGGGGCTGAACCCCCAGCTTGTCCTGAGTGCGCGGCGGCCGACGTCCGCAAGCTCATCAGCGCGTCGTCCTTTCACCTGAAGGGATCCGGCTGGTACAAGGACCACTATGGCCTGAAATCGGGTTCGGGCTCCGACTCGGGCGGCTCTTCCTCCGGCTCCAAGGGTGACTCATGACCGCCACCATCCTCGACGGCACCGCCGTCTCCAAGCGGCTGATGACCGCGCTCACCGAGCGCGTCGCCGGCATGGCCCGCAAGCCCACCTTGGCCGTGGTGCTGGTGGGGCAGGACCCGGCCAGCCAGGTCTACGTGAAGCGCAAGGGCAAGGTCGCGCATGAGGTGGGCCTCGGCCACCGCCAGATCGACCTGCCGATCGACACCACCGAGGCCGACCTGCTCAAGGTCGTCGCCGAGCTGGCCGCCGACGACGACGTGGACGGCATCCTGGTGCAGTTCCCGGTGCCGCCGCAGATCCGCCAGTCCGCCGTGCTCGACGCCATCCCGGCTGAGAAGGACGTGGACGGCCTCACCACCGCCAACTTGGGCCGCCTGGTCCAGGGCCGGCCGCTGCTGGTGGCCTGCACGCCCAAGGGCGCGATGCGCCTGATCGCCGAGTCGGGCGTGGATCCGGCAGGCAAGCGCGCGGTCGTCATCGGCCGCTCGAACATCGTCGGCCGCCCCATGGCCCTGCTGCTGGAGCAGGCCAACGCCACCGTCACCGTGGCCCACAGCCGCACCCCCAACCTGGCGGACGTCGTCCGCGAGGCGGATCTGGTGGTCGCCGCGGTCGGTCGCCCCGAATTCGTGAAGGCGAGCTGGATCAAGCCGGGCGCGGTCGTCATCGACGTCGGCATCAACCGCACGCCTGAGGGCAAGCTGGTGGGCGACGTCGCCACCGCCGAGGTGTCGGAGGTCGCGGGCGCCATCACCCCCGTGCCGGGCGGCGTGGGCCCCATGACCATCGCGATGCTCATGGAGAACACGGTGGAAGCCGCGGTCTCGCGCCGTCCGTAAGGCGCTCGTCACGGCCTGCCGCGGATCGTGCGGAGGCCATTGACGGAGGGGGTGGTCCTCCATAATCCCGGCGCCCGTTTGCGAGGTCTGTGATGGCGAAGCGCACCCCCCTGTTTGACCGTCACGTCGCCGCCGGCGCCCGCATCGTGGAGTTCGGCGGCTTCGACATGCCGGTCTGGTACTCCAGCCTGGTGGACGAGCACCGCTGCGTCCGTCAGGCCGTCGGCCTGTTCGACGTGTCGCACATGGGCGAGATCCGCGTCCGCGGCCCCGGCGCGCTCGCCGCGCTCGAGTGGCTGGTCAGCAACACCGTCACCGACATGGCCCACGGCCAGGCCCGCTACGCGCTGCTCTGCAACGACCGCGGCGGCGTGGTCGATGACCTGATCGTCTACCGCGTGTCGGACGACGACTTCCTGGTGTGTGTGAACGCCTCCAACCGCGAGAAGGACTTCGCGTGGTTCACCGCGAACAACCCCCGCACGGACGCCACCATCACGGACGAGGGCGACCTGTGGGGCCAGATCGCCATCCAGGGCCCCGCGTCGGAGCTGGTGCTGGCGTCGCTCACGCCGTCGGACCTGGGCACCATCGCCTACTACCACCACGCCCCGGGCACGGTGGCGGGCATCCCCGGCTGCATCATCGCGCGCACCGGCTACACCGGCTCCCCGGGCTTTGAGGTGTTCGTCCCGGCCGACCAGGCGTCGGCCCTGTGGGACGCGCTGATGAAGGCCGGCGAGCCGCACGGCATCAAGCCGATCGGCCTGGGCGCCCGCGACACGCTGCGCATGGAAGCCCGCATGCCGCTCTACGGTCACGAGCTGTCCGACGACATCTCGCCGACCATGGCCAAGCTCACCCGCGTGTGCAAGTTTGAGAAGCCGGGCAGCTTCCTGGGCGCGGCCGCCATCCTGGCCCGCAAGGAAGCCGGCACGGACACCAAGGTCCTGGCCGGCGCGCTGATCGACGGCAAGCGCGTCGTTCGTGACGGCACCCGCGTGCTCAAGGACGGCGTGGACGTGGGCTGGGTGACGTCGGGCACCCGCAGCCCCATCCTGGAGAAGGGCATCTGCATGCTCTACGTCGAGGCCGGCCTGGACGCCCCCGGCACCGTCCTGCAGTTCGACCTGCGCGGCTCGCTCGAGACCGGCACCGTGGTGAGCGGCGCCTTCGTCAAGAAGTCCGCCGCCTGAACTCTCCGCCGCCTGCGCGCGGCGCCTCCACATCCCTGCATCCACGAGAGGTGACCGATGTCCGTCCCGACCACGCTCCGCTACACCGCGCACGACGAGTGGGTTCGCCAGGAAGGCGACCTGCTCGTGATCGGCATCACCCACTTCGCGCAGGACGCGCTGGGCGACATCGTCCACGTCGAGCTCCCCGAAGTGGGCGACACGTTCGCCGCCGGCGCCGCCGTCGCCGAGGTCGAGTCGACCAAGGCCACCGCCGAGATCTACACGCCGGTCTCGGGCGAGATCGTCGAGATCAACGAGGCCCTCGACGGCTCCGAGGAGCTCGTCAACACCGACCCGTACGCCGGCGGCTGGATGTTCAAGATCCGCCCGAGCGACTCCGCGGGCCTGGACTCGCTGATGGACCCGGCCGCTTACGCCACCAAGATCGGCGCCTGAACCGCGCACCCTGAGGAACGACCATGACGACCGCGTTCGCTGACCGGCACCTTGGACCGCGCGCTGAAGAGTTGAAGACCATGTTGGCGACGCTCGGCGTCGGCTCGCTCGATGAGCTGGTCGACAAGATCGTCCCCGACGCCATCCGCCTGCAGCGCCCGCTGGACCTCCCTCCGGCGGCCACTGAGGTGGACACTCTCGCCGCACTGCGCGCCCTCGCCAGCCAGAACTCGGTCCGTCGTTCCTACTTGGGCATGGGCTACCATGGTACCTACACGCCCGGCGTGATCCTTCGGAACATCCTGGAAAATCCGGGCTGGTACACCGCGTACACGCCCTACCAGGCGGAGATCGCCCAGGGCCGCCTTGAGGCGCTGCTCCTGTTCCAGATGATGGTGCAGGACCTCACGGGCATGGACGTCAGCAACGCGTCGCTGCTCGACGAGGCCACGGCCGCCGCCGAGGCGATGGCCATGTGCAAGCGCATGGCCAAGAAGAACAAGTCCGAGGCGTTCTTCGTGGCGGAGGACTGCCACCCGCAGGTGATCGGCGTCGTCCGCACGCGCGCCGAGGCGCTTGGCTGGGACGTGATCGTCGGCAGCGTCGACAGCTTCAACCCCTCCGAGACGCCCGTGTTCGGCGCGCTCGTCGCGTTCCCCGCGACCGACGGCACCCTGCGCGACTACTCCGGCTTCACCAAGACCGCGCACGCGTCCAACGTGCCGGTGGTGGTCGACACCGACATCCTGTCGCTCACGCTGTTCCCGGCGGTCGCGTCGTGGGGCGCCGACATCGCGGTCGGCAGCACGCAGCGCTTCGGCGTCCCGATGGGCTTTGGTGGCCCGCACGCCGCGTTCCTGGCCTGCCGCGAGGACGAGACCCGCAAGATGCCGGGTCGCATCATCGGCGTGTCCAAGGACGCCGCCGGCAAGGCCGCGTACCGCATGTCGCTCGGCACCCGCGAGCAGCACATCCGCCGCGCCAAGGCCACCAGCAACGTCTGCACCGCGCAGGTGCTGCTCGCGGTCTGCGCCGCCATGTACGCCGTGTACCACGGCCCTGAGGGCCTCAAGGCCATCGCCGAGGGCATCCGCGCCAACACGTCCGCGCTCGTCGCCGGCGTGAAGGCCGCGGGCCTGACCGTGCGCCAGGACGTGTGGTTCGACACCGTCCGCGTGAACGTGGGCGCGGGTGCTGAGGCCGTGATGGCCGCGGCCGCGAAGGCCGGCATCGACCTGCGCGACTTCGGCGACGGCTCGATCGGCGTCGCGTTCGACGAGACCGTGTCGGACAAGGACGTGGACGCGGTGCTCGCGGCGTTCGGCGCCACGCGCGTCGCGGCCGACGCGCCCGCCATCCCCGCCGAGGCGCAGCGCAGCACGCCGTTCCTCACGCACCCGACCTTCCGCAAGTACCGGTCGGAGACGGAGATGCTCCGCTACCTCCACCGGCTGGAGAGCAAGGATCTGTCGCTCAACGCGTCGATGATCCCGCTCGGCTCCTGCACCATGAAGCTCAACGCCACCACGGAGATGGAGTCCATCACGTGGCCGGAGTTCGGCGGGCTGCACCCGTTCATGCCTGCCGAGTACGCCGCCGGCTACACGGCGCTGCACACCGAGCTCGAGAAGTGGCTCGCGGAGATCACCGGCTTCGCCGCCATCTCGCTGCAGCCCAACGCCGGCAGCCAGGGCGAGTACGCGGGCCTGCTCGCCATCCGCGCCTACCACCGCGCGCGCGGCGACACGCACCGCACCACCTGCCTGATCCCCACGTCGGCGCACGGCACCAACCCGGCGTCGGCCGCGATGGCCGGCTTTGAGATCATCGAGGTCGCCTGCGACACGAACGGCAACGTCGACCTGGCCGATCTGCACGCCAAGGCCGAGCAGCACGCCGCCACGCTCGGCGCGCTGATGGTGACCTACCCGTCCACGCATGGCGTGTTCGAAGAGGGCATCAAGGACATCTGTGAGACCATCCACCGCAATGGCGGCATGGTCTACATGGACGGCGCCAACCTCAACGCGATGGTCGGCATCTGCCGCCCCGGCGACTTTGGCGCGGACGTCTGCCACCTCAACCTGCACAAGACCTTCTGCATCCCGCACGGCGGCGGCGGCCCTGGCATGGGCCCCATCGGCGTGGCGGCGCACCTGGCGCCGTTCCTGCCGGGTCACCCGGTGGTGAAGTGCGGCGGCGATCAGGCGATCGGCCCGGTGTCGGCGGCGCCCTACGGCAGCCCGAGCATCCTCCCCATCTCGTGGTCCTACATCCGCATGATGGGGGCGGACGGTCTGCGTGAGGCCACGGCCATCGCGCTGCTCAACGCGAACTACGTCGCGAAGCGCCTGGAGGGGCACTACGAGGTGCTCTACACGGGCCGCAACGGCTTCGTCGCGCACGAGTGCATCCTGGACGCGCGCCCGCTCAAGGACAGCTCCGGCGTGTCGGTCGACGACATCGCCAAGCGTCTGATGGACTACGGCTTCCACGGCCCCACCATGTCGTTCCCCGTGTCGGGCACGCTGATGGTCGAGCCGACGGAGAGCGAGGGCAAGGCCGAGCTCGACCGCTTCTGCGACGCGATGATCGCCATCCGCAAGGAGATCGCCGCGATCGAAGAGGGAGCCATGGATCGCACGGACAACCCGCTGCACCACGCGCCCCACACCGCGGACGCGGTCGTGTCGGACGAGTGGAACCACCTCTACAAGCGCGAACTCGCCGCGTTCCCCACCAAGCACCAGCGCAACTTCAAGTTCTGGCCGTCCGTCGCCCGCGTGGACGGCGTGTTCGGCGACAAGAACCTGGTGACCGTGCTGCCGGTGGACGAGGCGTGAGGTTGAGCTGGCGCTGGGGACTGCTCGCCGCGGCGCTCGTCGCGACGGCCATCCCCGCGCTGCTCCCCGGCGACGCCGCCGTCGCCGATCAGATGTGGGAGGCCGCCCGCCTGGACAAGGGGGGCGACTTCAGCGCGCGTGTGTTCGTGCAGGTCGCGGGCGCGCAGTCCGACATCGCGCCGTGGCAAGATGCGTGGGCGCGCGCGCAGACGCGCATCGAGGTCGTGGGCCGCGCGCGGCGTCGCGCGCTGCCGGACGATCGCGGCGCGAGCCACCGGCTGGTGCAGCCGACGAGGTGAGCGCACGTAGAGTGGCCCGAACTTTGGGCTCGGCGCTCGGGCCGTGGACTGCCCCCACGTTCGGGCTCGGCGCGGGCGCGTGGGCTGGCCGCCACGTTCGGGCTCGTCGAGCGAGCGGCTCAGCGGTCCGAGCGGTCCAGCCACGCGCTGAGCGCGCGCCCCACGGCCCCGCCCTCGTTCGTCGCCACGCGCTCAGTCGCCAGCGCCACCAGCGCCGGGCAGCGCTCGCCGACCGCCAGCCGCCAGCGCGCGCGCTGGAACATCGGCACGTCGTTCGCGTTGTCCCCGGCGACGAGCACGCGGTCGGCGGGCCAGCCGGTGCGCGCGAGCACGCGGTCGAGGGCGGCGCCCTTGTCGACGCCGCGCGGCAGCACGTCGCGGTACCGCGCTCCGGTGGGCGTGTAGCTGTACGGCAGGGCGCCGCGGAAGGCGCCGTCGAGCTGCAGGGCCGCCTGGTCGTGGGCGGTGAGCACGATCTTGATCAGCTCGTCCGGCACGGGGTCTGGCAACGTCGCGAGGCGCTCGAACGTGAGGCCCTCGCTGCGCTCCAGGTGCTCGCCCGCGTCGTTGCTCCGCCACATCGCCTGGTGGGCGGGCCAGTAGAGCTGCACGGCGACGTCGGCGAAGGGCGTCGCGCGTCTCAGCACGTCGGCCACGTGCTCGGCGTGGATCCGCGCGGTGACCTGCGGCGCTTCACCGGGCGCGATCACCGTCTGGCCGCCGCAGCACACCACCCACGGCACGAACGGCAGCGCGTCGAGGACCGGCGCGGTCGCGGCGAGGATCCGACCCGTGGCGATCACCACGTGCACGCCAAGGTCATGCGCCCGGACGAGCGCGTCGAGCGTGTCGGGGTGCAGGCGGTGGTCGGGGCCGAGCAGCGTGCCGTCGAGGTCGAGCGCCCAGACGGCGGGGCCCGAAGTGGGGAGGAGGCGCATGCGACCGGTCAACCAGGAGGCGGGGTGTGGACGCGCGCGGCCAGCGACGCGGAGCGGGGCGGTGGTCGGGTCAGCGGCGCCTCCGGTGGGACGTGTGGTGACTGTAGCGAGATCGGAGAGACCCGTCGCGCGCGGTGCGTGCCTCGTCGGGTGGATCCGATCGCGCGTTCGTGCGCTACGGCGCCGTCGGGTGACAGTCCCACATGCGCGGCGCGTCCTCCTGCACCACCGTGCAGCCCTCGCCAAAGCCCTTGGGCGTGGGCGAGAACGCGACGAGCAGACCATTGGGCGGTGTACCGGTCCACTTCGGCATCACCACAAAGCGCGCGCCGTCCCAGTCGAAGCAGTGGTCGGTGCCGTCGGCGCAGCGGCTCTGTCCGTCGACCTGATCCCACGCGTGGTGTGACGCCGTCAGGTACAGCAGCATCTCGGTCGCCTGCGGGTACAAGATCACGTCGCGGCCCGCGCGCACGTCGTCGTGCTGGTGCCAGGTGCGGAGGAACGCGTCCGGCCAGTGGCTGCGGTCGACCTCCGGCGCGCGCGTCCAGAACGCGATCAGGCCGGTCGCCAAGACGGCCGCCGTCGTGATCCGCATCACGTCGCGACCGGGGCCCTTGGCCAGCGCGAACGGCGCCGCCGCGAGCGCCGCGGGCAGCGAGGTCAGCGTCATCATCACGATCGGCGATCGCACCAGGTGCAGCTGACCGAGCGTGAGCACGCTGAACAGCACCGAGCCCGCCCCCGCGAGCAGCAGGCGCTCGTGCGTGGTGAGGCGACGCTCGGCCATCGCGTAGGGCAGCAGCAGCGCCGCGAGCGCCAGCGCGAACAGGCCATGCTCCACCATGTAGAATTCGCCGCGCGAGATGCCGAAGCTGTCGATCACGGGCGCTGCGAGTGCGGCGGGTGAGGGCAGCTCCATGCTCGTCACGCCGAGGATGGTGTGCAGCACCGCGTGACCGTCGGGTCGTCGCAGACCCGGCGTGGCGAGCGACACCGCGAGCAGCGGCGACACCAACACAAACGCGGGCACGTAGAGCTTGGCGAGCGCGCGTGTGTCGGCCGACAGCGCGAGCACGGCGGCGAGCGCCAACGTCCACGGCAGCCCGAAGTAGTGCAGCTGCGGCAGCAGGATCGCCGTGGCGATCACCGCGCGCCGCGCGTGCACCGACGCGCGATCGTCGAGCAGGTGGAAGAGCGCCAGCAGGTGCAGCGCGCCCACCGCCTGCCACACGCCGTAGGGTCGGAACTCGGCGCTGTTGCGGATGGCGTCGGCGTGCACCGCGAGCAGACCCGCCGCGAGCAGTCCGGCCGTGTCCGATCCACGCGCCACGCGCCGCGTGACGAAGAAGGTGAGCGCCACCGCCGCCGTGCCCGCGATCACCGACAGCGCGCGCCCGAACCACAGGCTGTCCCAGCACTCGAAGGGCAGGTTGACGATCCACTTGAGCAGCGGCGGGTTCACGCCCACTTCGCTGTCGATCCACAGCGTCCACGCGCTGCCGTGGCGCAGGTCGCCGGCCTCTTCCGGGCTCACCCCGCGCAGCGCGTCGCGGGCGCGCAGGCCAAGCGCCGCCAGCGTGATCGCGGCGAGGGCGAGGCGTGCGGCCAGGCTGGGTGGGGGGATGGTTTCGGCGTCGTCCACAGGCGGCGCGTATCCCGGCGCCCACGAGCCCGTGGGCCCCTGCGCCACGCGGTGCTACGGGGCGACGAGTGGAGACACCATGCGCGAGCCGCGCTCGTGAGCCAGGGCGTGTGGACCGGCGCACCCGCCGACGTGAACTGGTGCGAGCCCGACTTTGTCTGGACGCCCTGGGTGGCCGAGCCGCTCAACACGCTCTCGAGCCTGCCCATGGTGGCGCTCGGGCTGTACGGCGCGTGGCGCGTGTGGCGGTCGGACCTGGTGCAGGAGCGGCGCTTCCTGATCAACTACGTCGGCCTGGGCGTGGTGGGCGTGGGCTCGGCGGCCTTCCACGGCACGCTGCTGCGCTGGGCCCAGGCGCTCGACGAGCTGCCGATGGTCTGGCTGGGCCTGGTGGGCGTGTGGACGGTCTGGCAGCGCGCCCAGCCGCGCGGCACGGGCAAGGCGCTGGCGGTGGTCGCCCTGGTGTTCGCGGCCCTGTTCACGACGGCCTACCTGCAGGCGCCGGCGTTCTTCACGGTGTTCATCGCCACCTACGCGCTGTGCGCCGCCTACATGGTGCTGGCGGCCATTCGGTGGACCTACGTGAACCCGTCGCCGCCGGTGCTGCGTCGCGTGTTCGCGTGGAGCGCGCTGACCTACCTGGGCACGCTCGCGTTCTGCTGGATCCCCGAGCACGTGCTGCTGCCGTGCGACAGCCTGGTCCAGGCCATCCCGCTGCACGCGCTGTGGCACCTGGGCGCGGGCTTTGGGACCTACCTGTGGATCCTGTGGTCCATCCTGGACCGCCGCCGCGTGGAGGGCAGCGCGCTCGCGCTGGACGGCAAGCCCGTGCCGTTCGTCCAGCGGGCCTGAGCTAGGGCTGCTCGGCGCAGTAGATCAGCACGTTCGAGCGGTCGCAGTACTGAAGGTAGCGGGCGATGAGGTCCGTGCCGGTCTCGTTGGCCAAGCCCACGTTCCCGAGCGTGTTGCCGCTGCCGTCGGTCCAGTTGGCGCAGTTGCTGGAGCTGGTCCAGTCTTGGGCCAGGCCCGTCCAGACCTCCGAATTGTGGGTCCCGATGCCCACCGTCACCGACGTGAAGATGCCCGCCGCGGTGGTGCTGCCGATCTGCGTGCCGTCCGGCCGGAAGTAGGTGGTGGAGGGCTGGAGCACCCAGTTCAGGTTCTCCGACGCGCCGCCGGTCACGCAGAGCGACGTGGTGCACGCGTGGCGCGTGTTGTCGTCGGCGAGCATGGCCTTGAACGTGCCGCTGCCCACCGGCTTGACCGGCGACGCATTGCAGCGCGCGTCGGCGCCGCTGACGCCGCCCAGGTTGCCCACGCTGCCCGCGTCCGTGACGAACAGGTAGAGGCCCGGCGCGGGCGGGTCGGTGTCGGGCAAGGGATCGGTGTCGGCGGGCGGGTCGGTGTCGGGCAGGGGATCGGTGTCGGCGGGCAGGTCCGTGTCCGGCGCGACGTCGGTGTCCTGCGGCACGGCGGTCTCGCCGGCCACGTCGGTGTCCTCGACGCCGAGCACGTCCGTGTCGTCCACGGCGACCACGTCGGTGTCGTCACCCTTGTCGGAGCCCGGGTTGAACCCGGCGAGCGTCACGCAGCCCTGGGTGAGCGCGACGACGGTCAGGGAGGACACGAACCGGAGCGAGCGAGCGGACATGCGGTCCTCACGGGCGAGAGCGATGGATCCCGCGGGGACGCTTGTCCTAGCGAGGGGCCCGCGGGTGTGCACGCGCGGCCAGGCGACGCAGGGGCCGAACCGTATTCACCGATCCAGCCCGAACTCGACCGCGATGTAGGGCATCAGCTCATCTGCGACGGGCAGATCGGCCAGGTTGGTCCACGCCAGGTTGGCGGTGGGCGACACCCACACGCCGTGGCCCAGGTCGAGCGGCACGCCCAGCGTGAGCCCCAGATCCTCACGGTTGTCGTGCGAGTCCTGCGCGGCGGTGAACAGCTTGTGGCCAAAGCCCAGCGACAGGTCCAGGCCCGTGTCTCCCTTGATCGGCACGGTCCCGCCCACCGCGGCGTGCAGGTACAGGTAGTTGTCCGACCAGAAGACCTTGGGCGCGCCTGCGTAGTACGACACCGCGCCCGACACCGACACCGGCCCGTCCCACGCGAACGCCACCGACGGCTCCAGGTAGGCGGTGAACGCGGTGCCGGTCTGCTCCTTTTGGGCGAACGGGAACAGGTAGGCCGCCGTGCCCAGGGACAGGGTGACGTCCTCGGGCAGCGTGAAGTCGTAGCCGAAGGTCAGGTCCTGTTCGTCGCCCAGCCCGCCCGCGATGTTCTCGAGGATGTTGTCGCCCAGCACTTGGTAGGCCGACCAGTACCCGAACGTGAAGCCGCCGGTGGTGTAGGACATGCCGACGTCGACCATGCCGTTTTGGTCGCGCAGCGAGTCCGTGGCGAACACGTTCGCGCCGCGCCACGGGTAGACCGACCAGAAGCCGACGTAGACGGAGACGCCGACGGGCTCGGGCTCGGCGGCGGCGGGCTCGGCAGGCGCCATCGGAGCGGCGGCGGGCTCGGCGGTCCGCGTCGGAGCGGCGTCCGTGGCGGCAGCCTGCGCGGCGGGCTCGGCGGTCCGCGTCGGAGCGGCGTCCGTGGCGGCAGCCTGCGTCGCCTGCGCGGCGGGCTCGTCAGCGCGGGCGTCGGTCGGCGCGAGGCCGAGCAGCGCGAACGACGCGACGAGCGCGAGGGGGCGTGGGGTCAGGAGGGCGGCGCGAGCGAGCATGCAGGCTCCAAGGAGGCGGCGCTCGGGACATACTCCCAGGCGATCGCCCTGATGGCTCACCCGATAAGCGAAACCCGTGCCGCCGTCAGTGAGGCGAGCGGCAGTCAAGCTGGACGGCTTCGCGGTACCACTGGCCGGTGGTCAGCTCGCCCACCTTGTCGCAGCGCGCGGCCCAGGCGTCGACGCAGGCCTGCTCGGCCGGGTCGTCGCTGCGCCAGAACATCACCCAGCCGTCGGCCTGCTTGGCGGCGCAGGCGAGGTCGGCGGCGCAGGTCAGGCAGCGGGTGGTGACCAGGCGATCGCGCAGCGGGCTCTCCATGGGGAACGCCACGCCGCGAAAGCCCGGCCATCCCTGGCGGTCCCAGGCCCACAGGATGTTGGTCTCCAGGCCGGGGATGTTGGTGAGGATGGGGCGCGTGTCTTCGTGCGTGCGCAGCGCCCACGGGGCGACCACGTCGTGGACGTCGCTCCACACCGGCGGCGCGTGGCCGGTGCCCGGCAGCAGCAGCGTGCCCCACAGGACCGGCACCGACGCCACGCCCGACACCAGCGGCCCGCGCATGCCGCCGATCGCCTCGCCCGCGCGGCGGAGCAGCGCCCAGGTCCCGCCTGCCGCGACCAGCGTCCACAGCGGCGTGACCAGGCCGACGTAGTAGCCGCCGTTCACGTGGCTGCCTGACGCGCCGCCGAGCACCGCCAGCGGCACGAGCGCGAGCGCCAGCAGCGTCAGGCGCGCCCAAGCCTCGCGCCACCGGGTGGCGGCCCAGGCCACGCCGACGCCCATCGGCAGCACCATCACGGTCGCGCGGCCCACGGGCCACTCGCTCCAGAACTCCGGGAGCACGTTCTGCCACTGGCTGACGCCGCCCGCGCTCGCGTGGATCTCCGCGCCGTGCGTGAACACGTGGACCAGCCACAGCCCAGTCGCCGCCACCGCCGGCACGCTCGCCCAGCGCGCCGCGCGCGACTCGGGCCTGCGGTCGAGCCACAGCGCCGCGCTCATCGCCGCGCCCGCGATGACCATCAGGTACGACGACACAAAGCCCCAGCCGATCAGCAGGGCCGTCTCTACCGCGGCCCGCGCGCCGCGCGCCTGCCGGTCGGCGTGCAGCCAGCCGACCATGGCGAGCAGCACCAGCCCGGCCAAGTCCCAGTCGCCGATCTCCAGCACGGCGATTCGCCTGGGGATCTCCACCGCGAACCAGATCGCCGCCAGCGCGCCCACCGGTCGTCCCGCGATCCGCGCGCCCAGGATCAGCAGCGCGACCGTGTCGAGCACGGCCCACAGCGCGGGGACCAGGCGGACCACGGTCGGGTCGGAGGAGAAGCGCGCGGGGACGTTGAGCAGGTACGAGAGGAACGGGTGGTTCCAGTCGCCGAACGGGACGAAGCGCGCGCAGGCGACGCGGATGATCTGCGCGTCGCGGTCGAGCGGGACGGGGAGGATTGGAGCGACCTGCTGGCAGGCCATGGCCACCGTGATCGCGAGCATGACGGCCCAGGCCAGATCGGCGCGGCGTGAGGTCGCCGGGCGTAACGAGGCCAGGAGCAGCGCGAGCGGGAGGATCAGGGTGGCGGACGGCATGGGCCCTCGGGTGGGGAGGGTATCCTGGGGGCGGGGCGCGATGTCGGTGATCCGGCGCGGGACCGCGTACGCCTGCGTCTGCGAGCAGCCCTCGATACACGAGATCGGGCCGGACAGGTCGCCGTGTAAGCCGGTCAGGTGCCCCGAGGCCCTCAGAGAGAGGGGCGGAGGCGTAGAGCCTGATCTCGCACCGCGGCTTGGCTGCCGGTGACTCCAAGCCAAACGTCAGCGACCGGGCGGAGTGGGGGACCGGCTACACGCGTCACCGACTCACCCGAGCGCCATGAGGTCGGGGGCGCTAGCGTCGTCCGCCTGTGTCGCGGTGGGTGAACGGCGCCTCTCGTGACGGACCGGAGATTGCAGTCGGCCAGCGTACTCGGCGCCGTCCGCGGGGCGACCGCAACCCTCGAACAGAGTGCGACCTCTGCGCGGAGCCGCGCTTGGCTTGCTGTGGGTGGACCCCTAGAACGCGCTCAACGGACAGAGCGCAGCGAGTGCTCCCGGGGGCTGTCCTTGAAAGCCCGAGTAGCCGCGGAGCGCCGCGGTCACGCGCTGGGATGAGGTGCCGTGCCCGTCGGGGGTCCAGTAGGGGTCGCCGCCTTCGTTCCAATTCACGGCTGCGAACTCGCGCACGGACTCGGGCGGAAGTCCGGCGCCTCGCAGGAACACGCCTGCGAGACAGTCAGCCTGCAGCTCTGCCGCGGTGCCACTTCCCACGTTGCCTTGCACGATGTGGCCCCACTCGTGCGCAAGGATGCCAACCGCCGCCCAGTTGCCGTACCGTGACGCGACGCCGTCGAGCCAAGCCTGGTCGGCCCACACCACTCCGTGGTCCCGATCCGCGTAAGCGTTGCCTGTGCCGTCCGGCGCCCGGCAGAGCGAGACCGTCGTGCCCCAGAACCTCGACAGCGCATTGTAGTCGTTGGCGGCATGGGGAACCGGCCCGCAATCCGCGGCTGCAATGGACGGGGCGAGCGTGCAGACGAGCGCAGCAACGAAGACGAATTTCAAAGCGGCGGCTCCAAGAATAGGGCTGGGCCGCGGTTAACCGGGGTGCAGCGCCCTTGGCCAACGGGGAAGCGAAGGCCGTGCGTGGCCTTCGCTCCCCGAACGAACCCTACCGATACGTCGTCATCATCGTCGCCATCCGCGCCGTCTGACCCGCCGTAAACGTGAACATGCACGAGTCATCCGTGTAGTCCATGAAGTTCGTCGTCGGATCCGCGCCCGCGTCGCGCGTGCAGGTGTCGCGCCGGGTGGGGCAGCCGTAGGCCGCCGACTTCTCCTGGGGCGTGTCATTCACGTAGTCGTTGGTCTTGGAGCAGCCACCCTGGAACGTGTGGTACAGGCCGGCCCAGTGGCCGACCTCGTGGGTGGCGGTGTCGCCCAGGTTGTAGGGGGCCGCGGTGCCGCCGGGCAGGGACGAGTAGAGCAGGACCACGCCGTCCTTGGACGGGGCGCGCGAGTAGTCTGACGGGAAGGTGGCCCAGCCGAGCAGGCCGCCGCCGATGTTCGCCAGGTACAGGTTCAGGGACTCCTTGCCGCCCTTGCGGAGCGCGGCCTTGGCCTGCGTCTCGGCGGTGGAGCCGTACGCCATGGTGTACCAGGTGTTGTTCACCGTCACGTCCGTGGAGACGAGCGAGAAGGACAGGCCCGTGGACAGGTAGGCGTTGTTCAGGACCGTCATCTGGTCCGTGATCTGCTGCTCGGTGACGGGGTTGGGGTTGGTGGT
>CANJMY010000016.1 GCA_947475315.1 Pseudomonadota bacterium
CCGTCGGAGGCCCGAATCGGTCGAGCGGGCTGCGGACGGCGCCGGGGCCGTGGCCGAGGACGTGGGTGTAGATCATCGTCGTGTTGAGGTCGGCGTGACCCAGCAGCTCCTGGACCGTGCGGATGTCGTAGCCGTCCTCCAAGAGGTGGGTCGCGAACGAGTGGCGGAAGGTGTGGCAGGTGGCGTTCTTGTGGACGCCAGCGGCCAGGACGGCCTCGCGGACGTTGCGCTGCAGGAGAGACTCGTGGAGGTGGTGGCGCCGAACCTGGCCGGTCGCGGCGTCCGTGAACGTCCGGGGCGACGGGAACAGCCACTGCCATCCGGGATCGCGGCCGGCGCGGGGGTACTTGCGCGCCAGGGCACCCGGAAGGGCGACCCAGCCACCGCCACGGTCCAAGTCTGCGGTGTGCTGGGCGAGGGTCGCTCGGATGGCCTGCTGGAGCGGCTCGATCAGCGCGGCGGGGATCATGGTGAGGCGGTCCTTGTTTCCTTTGCCGCCGCGCACGGTGATCTGCTTCGCGCTCAGGTCGACGTCCTTCACGCGCAGGTTGCAGCACTCAAGCAGTCGCAGCCCAGCACCGTACAGAAGCGACGCTTGGAGCCGCGCCGCGCCGTCCAGCTTGTCGAGGACGGCGTGGACCTCGTCGCGCGTGAGCACGACCGGCATGCGCCGGGTGGTCTTCGCGCGGACCACTCGGTCCAGGAACGGGAGGTCTAGCTTCAGGACGTGGCGGTAGAGGAATAGGATCGCGCTGAGCGCTTGGTTCTGGGTGGGCGGCGCAACCTCCTCGTCGACCGCGAGCGAGGTCAGGAACTGCGTGACCTCGGGCACGCCCATGGTCGCCGGGTGCCGCTTGTGATGGAACAGGATGAAGCGTCGCACCCAGTAGACGTAGGCGTCGCGCGTGCGGTGGCTGTAGGCGCGGCTGTCTACGGCGCGGGCCAGCTGCTCAAGCAGCGGAACATCGGTCGGGGTTGGCGGCTCGGCCATCGTGGCTCCACGACCGCCCGGCTACCGCGCGCGCCGACCATCCCGATCGACACCGCCTCCGCATTTCCGCCTCGACGACGAGCCTCGCCGAACAGGCGCGCGCCGCCCTCAGCCCCCCGACCGTCCCCAGTCCACCACCGGCCACCCGCGCGCCGCGCCCACCCGCGCCAGCCTCCGGTCCGGGTCGATCAGCACCGGCTTCCCGACCTTCTCCAGCAGGGCCAGGTCGCTGTAGCTGTCGGTGTAGAACGTGCAGTCGGCCAGGGCGACGCCGTGGCGGGCGGCCCAGGCCTCGCAGGCGACCAGCTTGTGGTGGCCGAACGCGCTGGTGGTCATGCCGCCGGTCAGCACGCCGTCCACCACCTCGACCACGGTGCTGACGGTGTCGTCCAGGCCCCACTCGGCCTTGGCGCAGGCGGCGGCGAACTGCGACGTGGAGCTGGCCAGGACGACGCGCTCGCCGTCGGCGCGGTGCTGGGCAATGGCGGCCAGGCCGCCGGGGCGCACGCGGGGGCGGACCTCCACGGCGAACCAGGCGGCGACGGCGTCGCGCATGGTGGGCTCGGGCATGCCCTTGTAGAGCGACGCGGCGTGGGCCAGGGCCAGGTCCAGGCTGTCGTCGCCGAGCGCGTAGCGGCCGAGCCACATGGCGGCGCGTACGGCGTCGAGCGTGCCCAGGCGGCCCACGCGCCACTCGTGGCGGGCCCACAGGGTGCCCGAGTTCACGTCGATGAGCGTGCTGTCCAGGTCGACGAACGCGACGCCGTGGCCCATGCTCAGCCCTGACCCGAGTCGTCCCAGGTGGGATCCTTCGCGACGACGCGGCGGATGTCGGGGGCGGCGGACGCGGGGGCGTCGGCGTCGGTGCGGTGCAGGCGGTCGATCAGCATGGCGATGCCAGACATGCGCGCGTCCACCAGCGACCACGCGCGGCCGTCCTCGGTGTGCAGGCGCACCGACGACTCCAGCGTGGTGCCGCTGGTGCAGCCGACGATCTTGGACCACGGCAGGAAGGCGACGCCCTCCAGGAAGCGGGCGACGACGCCCTCCGCGTAGATGCCCATCACCTCGGCATGGTCCACACCGACGCGCACCACTGGCGTGGCGTCGTTGGGGACGACGGGCTTCAGATCCTCGCTGGCGACGGGGCCCGGGAGGAACACGGCGGCGCCCCAGTTGAGCGACGCGACCAGGGCGGCCAAGCGGGCGGGGTCCAGGCGGTCGGCGGGCGGGCCGGCGACCTCGCGCAGCACGCGGTCCAGCGCGTTCGACATGTTCAGCACGTCGGCCAGGTCTTGGAGGAAGCTGCGCTCCTCGGGGTCGAAGCGGCCATCGCGGCAGGCCATGCGGGCGGCGAAGCGCAGGGCGGTCCAGCGGGCGTCGTCGGAGTCCCAGGCGGCGGCCATGCGCTGCAGGTCGATCGGCTCGGCGATGATGCGGCCGATCAGGGCGCGGAACTGGGTGGGGCTCCAGCCGGGCACCACGCCGTAGAGGAGCGCCATCTCCTCGTCGTCGAACACGCCATCGGAGGAGGCCATGTGGACGAGCAGCTCGAGCAGCGCGTCGTCCGCGGGCCGTCCGGGCCGAATGGCGCTTCCGTCGTGGCTTCTCAGCGCCGACAGAGCCTGATGAATGCGCGACATGCGTCCCTCTCCCCGGGCACCGATATCCTGTCGGCGCGCGGGGCGGCGGGGGTCTAGCGGCGGCGGCGCAGGGCCAGGCCGGCGAAGGCCAAGCCGACGAGGCCGAGCGGGGCGGTGCCCGTCTGGTTGCAGCCGCCGCTCTGCGCGCGGATCAGCTCCTTGTCCGACACCGAGCCGTCGCCGTTCACGTCAGCCTTGTTGAACTCGCCGTCGTCCACCAGGCCGTCGCCGTTGGTGTCCAGGTCGCAGTCCGGGTCCGGGTCGGCGCAGTCGGTGTCGCAGACGCGGTCGTCGTAGTTGCCGTTGATCTCGCAGCGGTCGGTCGTGCCGTACTCGGCGTCGACCTGGTTGAGGATGAAGTCCGCGAACGCGTCCGTGCGCGTGCTGCCGGACGCCACCAGGCAGGGGTCAGGCTGGGCGCCGCTCAGCGAGTACACGAAGCTGTGCACCGCCCACTGCGTCCACTTCCCGTTGGTGTCTTGGTGGTACTGCGGGCCGCCGGAGTCGCCGCTGCAGACGTTCGCCTTGTTCTTGTTCCCCGCCGCTTCGGTGTACAGGAACTGGTCGTCCATGTCCGACAGGACCAGCGTGGCCGAGCGCTTGATGCCCGACGAGTTCTGGTCCGCCGAGCTGGTGATGCCGTAGCCGACGGACACGACGTCCTGGCCGATCGCCGTCTCGGCGGTGAGCAGCTCGGTCTGGAACCAGGTCGGGGTCTCGTCGGAGTCCTCGTCCAGCACGATGACCTGGATGTCGTTGCGGATGACCTGGCCGTTGTTGGTGTACTTGGGGTGCACCTTCAGCGCCTTGAACCCCAGCACCGTGGGCGCGCTCTCGACGTTCGGGCCGAAGAACGCCGCGCCGTTGGCCACAACCTGTGCGTCCGTCAGGCCCGACTGGGCCTCGATCTCGGCGGTGCAGTGGCCGGCCGTCAACAGCATGCGTGGCGTGATGAGGGACGCGGAGCAGGCCTGATAACGGAAGTCTCCAAGCATGAAGCCGATGCCGACCGCGGACTTGAAGCCCTTCTCCGACTTGCCGTTGACGATGTGCGACCAGGCCGGATCGGCCTCGGGGGCCTCGGGGGCCTCTTGGGCGAACGCGAAACCGACGAGGAGCAGGGACGTGAGCATGCGTGGAACTCCGTTGGCGCCGTTCTACCCGCAGAAACGGACTGTGCGCGGCCGTTGACGAACGATTGCCAACGCCGACGACGCGCGCCTGACGCCGATTGAGGTTGACGGCGGGGCCTGCCAGGGGGAGGATGCGCCGATTCCCGGAGGGTCCATGCGCCTGCGCGCTCTGTTCGTCGCTTCGCTTCTAGTCGCTTGCAACACCGACAAGCCCGGTGAGGACGTCGACACGGACGGGCCGGGCTGCGCTTACCAAGGCCCGGACATCTCCACGCCGGGTGCCCTCCAGGTCGGCTTCGCCCGCCGTCGCATCCCAGCACCCGTGGGCGTGGGCACCGTCGGCTACGGCCCCAGCGTCGGCATCAGCTCGCCGTCGCCCTTCTCCGACATCTACCCGGGCACCAAGAACATCCACGGCCACCCGGAGATCAAGGTCATGACGCTGTCGCGTGGCCCGGGCCACGAGGCGATCTTCGTGCGCCTCGACTCCGTCGGCGTGTTCAGCCAGCTGCGCACCGACATCGTGGAGAAGGCGTCGGAGCTGGTCGGTCGTGACCTCGACCATGCCATCCTGCTGGGCGCCACGCACACTCACGCCGGCCCTGGCGGCGTGTTGAACTCCGGCGCGGACGGCACCAGCCTGTTCGACATCATCGCCGACAAGTTCCACCCCGAGTTCTACAGCCGCTTCGTGGACGACGTGGCCGGCGCCATCGCGGACTCGGTGACCGACATGGGCCCGGGCCGCGTGGGCTTTGTCACCACCGACTGCCCGGACGGCCACAACGACCGCCGCTGCGAAGACGGCGACCACCAGAACGGCACCACGCCGATGATCGCCATCGAGCAGGACGGCGTGCTCAAGTCGGTGCTGATCGCGTACGCCGTGCACGGCACGGTGTTTGGTCGCGAGGACCTCTACCTGTCGCAGGACGTGAGCGGCGCCATCGAGGAGGCGATCGAGGACCGCTTCGATCACCCCGTCGACGCCATCATGTTCAACGCCTGGGGCGCCGACATGTCGCCGGCCGACCCCGTCGCCGCGCCGCTGGACGCCGAGGCGGCCGAGTCGCCCAACGGCTTCTTGCAGCAGCGCCGCGCCGGCTGGGCGGTGGCGAACGCGGTGGAGTCCAAGCTGGGCGAGATCCAGTGGGAGACCGAGCCCGAGATCGACCTGCAGGTCCACCGCGTCGGCATCAACCGCCAGCTCATCGGCTACGCCGACAACGAGTTCCCGTTCGAGTACGGCGGCGTCTACTGCGGCAACGGCAGCGGCACGTGTGACCCGGCCACCACCTACGACTGGTCGCTCGCCGAGAGCTGCATCCCGTTCAACGAGCAGTTCCCCGCGCCCACCCAGACCGACATCACCGTGGGCAAGATCGGCCCGTTTGCCGTGATGACCTGGCCCGGCGAGTCCGGCACGCTGCTCGCCGAGAAGCTCATGGCCGACATCCAGGCCGACAACCCCGACATCACCGACTTCCTCTACCTGGGCTACACGCAGGACTACCTGGGCTACGCCATCCTGGAAGAGGACTGGTTCCTGGGCGGCTACGAGGCGTCCGGCGCGCTGTGGGGCCCCAAGCAGGGCGTCTACCTCTCCGACCAGATCCGCCGCCTGTACGCGCAGTACCGCGCCGGCACCTGCCCGACGGACGAGCCCGCGCGCCTGGAGCCGTTCCCCTACGCCGTGTCCGAGCCCTACCAGGTGGAGTCGGCGATCGACGGCAACACGGTCGTCACCGACGTGTCCGAGCTCGTCCCGCACAACGGCGTGATCGAGTTCACCCTCAACGGCCAGGACCCGTGGCTCGGCGCGCCCACCGCGCGGCTGCAGCACGAGGACGGAACGCCCGTGCTGCGCCCGAACGGCACGCCCGTCGACAGCGACGACTACAACTTCGACGTGAACATGGCCGAGTCGCCGACCTACGCCGACCTCGACGAGGACGGCAAGATCGACCACGAGGACCGCACGTTCACGTGGCGCTTCCGCATGCCCGTTCACCAGCCTGTGGTCGGTGGCGTCGCGCTTGAGGACGGCCTCTACCGCGTCGTCGTCAGCGTCCCGCAGGCCGACGGCAGCAGCGTCGACGTGCAGAGCGCGCTGTTCACGGTCGTGACGAGCCTCTGCGCGAACGACGCGCGCTGCCTGCAGTAGGCGTCTGGCTCCAGCGTGGTTCGCCCTACGTGAGCGAACCGCGCTGCGGCTCGTCTGCCGCCGTCGGTCGACGGCGCGGGCTCAGGGCCTGGCGAGGAAGCTCAGGTCCAGCCCGCCCGGGTAGCCGTAGCTGGTGTACTGGCCGTAACCGTACACCGTGATCCCGAACGCGTCCGACCCCTTGATGGTGTGGTTGCCGTCGCCGGTGTTGTCGAGCCGGACGCGGATCGCGCCAAAGCCCGTCTGCCCGATCGGCGTGAACCCGGTGACGGGCATGCCGTCCAACTTCACCGTGGCGCCGTCGAGCGCGGTGATGTTCACGTAGTTCTGGTCGTAGTTCACCGGCGCGTGGAACAGGTACTCGTCGCGGTACTGGTCCACCGGCACCGCGAGCGTCATCGCCGGGTCGCCGGTGTTGCCGCCCGCCTCCTGGCCCTCCATGTACTGCGCGACCAACACCTTGTGGTTGGCGGTGATCAGGAAGTCGGTGTTCACGCCCACCAGGTCGACGTACTGACCGGGCAGCGCGATCGTGGTCGCCGCGCCGGCCTGCGGCGGGTCGTAGGTGAGGGTGGTGTTGCGCTGCGTCGCGATGATCCGCACCACCTGCGCCTTGCCGTTGGGCAGACGCTGCACGGCGGGCGCGGTCACCAGATAGCGGGTGGAGAGCGACTCCACCGAGAACATCGACTCCTCCAGGTGGTCGCAGTACCCGACGTTCCCGTTGGGCACGAACGCACAGAACGCGCCGCCGATCACCTGCACCGGCTTGTCCGACGACACCATCGACCCGCTCAGATCGTCCGACGTCTGCACGGCCGCGGCGTTGCTCGACGCGAGCTCGAGCACGTCGCCCTGATTCAGCGTGACGGTCTGCGGCACGCCCGGGATGAACTGCGGCGCGCCGCCCGCGGCGACGGTGTCGGCCGTGACGACGATCGTGACGTGCGTGTCGTCCTGCGACGCCGTGACCGCGAGCAAGCTGGGCCCGGTCATCGGCGGCGCAAACTCCGACCGGCGCCACGCGGCCACCACGTACGATCCGGTCCACGCGTTGGCCGGCAGCAGCAGCGACGCGTCGTTGGTGAACGAGAACTCGCCGTTCACAGTGTATTCGAGCGGGTTGAACTGGTACACGGTCACCGGCTGCGTGGCGCGCAGGTGGTACGCGCCGCCCGGCACCAGCGCACCGTAGGACTCGGGGCCGCCGCAGAGCGCGGTGCTGGCGGTGCTGTTGCACAGCTTGAGCGCGTCCACCCAAGGGAGCGTCTGCACCTCCACGCTGTCGGGCCGCACGGTGAGCGTGACCGGCGCCGCGAGCGCGCCGCCGTCGATGGTCACCTGGGCCGAGGTCCGCGTGGTGTTGGCGATCGCCACCGCGAAGTGCATGGTGGAGCCGACCGGGTTGCCGGTGACGGTCGGGTAGTACTCGCAGCCGATGTAGCTGGTCGACAGGTTGTCCGGCGCGCACGCACCCTCGCACAGGCCGGACGTGGCCTCGCACGTGACGCCCTGAACGGGGTCGCACACGGTGGTGTCGTGGCCGCTGCCATCGTCGCGGCAGACGCGGGAGTCGCCGCGGGTGGTGCAGACCGCGCTGCCCGGCACGCACGTCACGCAGCCGAGCGTCGGGTCACACGCCTCGCCGCACGCCTGGGTGGTGGCGTACACGCCGCTCGCGCAGGTCTCGAACGTGTTGTCGGTGCAGCGCGTGGCGCCGTCGTTGCAAGCGGTGGTGGCGCCGCCGGGGCCGCCGGGGCCGCCGGGGAGCGAGGTGCTGCATGCGCCCACCAGCGCCAGCGCGGCTAGCCCGGATCGATGTGTCCACGAGGCGGTCATCGGCGCTCCCCCGGTCTGGTTCATAACATGGCATGCGGGTGGATCAGGCGGCGAGCACGCCCAGCGCGGCGTCGAACACGCGTGGGAAGGTGCGCAGGAAGCGCGGCAGGATGCGCCGGGTGGGGCCAAAGCCGGTCAGGTTGAGCAGGCCGGTGGTGGCCATCGAGTACGTGCGGAACAGCGCGTTCCACTGCGCCTCGTAGACCTCCGGCTTGCCGTCGGCGATCGCGTTCGCGGCGGCGATGCCGGCCAGGATCCCCACCTTGGTGCCCTCGCCGGTGATCGCGTCGATGTAGCCGGCGGCGTCGCCCGCCAGCAGCACGTGGCCGTCGACGCGGCGCGTGCTGCGCGTCTGGAACGGGCCGACGCCGCGCACCAGCGTAGCGGGGTTGGACAGGTGCGCGCGCAGCTCCGGGAACGCGCTCAGGATGCGGTCGAACGCGGGGCCCTTGCCGTCCGCGATGCGCGCGCGGGCCACGTCGCCAAACAGCAGCGCCACGCCCACCAGATCGTCCGCCACGGGCGTGACGTAGGCCTCGGCGTCCTCGCCCCAGTACACGTCGACCGACTTGGACCACGGCGCGACCGAGAAGTGCTGGCGCAGGCCGTAGCGCTGCGCGCCGGGCGCGGGCGCGTCCAGGCCCAGGCTGCGTCGTATCGACGAGTGCATGCCGTCCGCGGCGATCAGCCAGCGCGCGTGGCGGCCGTCCACGATCACGCCGTCGGCGTCCTGCTCCACCTTGGTGACGCGGCCGACCTCACGCACCACGCCCACCTCGGCGGCGCGCGCGTCGATCGCGGCGTGCAGGGTGGTGCGTCGCACGCCCAGCCCGGGGCTCGGCAGCGTGCCGGTCGCGACCACGCCCTCGCGGATGTAGCGGATCTGCGGGAAGGGGACGCCATGCGGTCGCGCGACGCCGATCGACGAGAGCGCGTCGAGCGTGGCGGGCATCAGGCCCTCGCCGCACGCCTTGTCGATCGTCCCTTCGTGCGGGTCGATCACCACCACCGACAGCCCGCGCAGCCGAGCGGCGATCGCCGCCGACAGCCCCACCGGTCCTGCGCCTGCGACGATCAGGTCGAGCGTCATGGTCGCGTCCAGCGTGCCCTGAGGTGAGCGAGCCAGCTCGTCGCGAGCACACCGGCGAGCATGGTGGGGGTGACGGCGCGAGGCGGCGTGAGCGTGCCCTCGCGGAATCGACGCAGCGTCTCGGCGCGGCGGATCTTGCCCGACGACGTGCGGGGAAGGGTGCCCGGCTCCAGCAGCACCACCAGGTCGGGCGTGAGGCCGGTCGCGGCGCGGACGGCCTGCGTGCAGGCGTCAGCCTGACCCTCGCGCACCTCGCGCACCTCGACGAAGATCAACACGCGCTCGCCGTCCTCGGTGAGGTCGGCGACGGCGGCGGCGCAGCCGGTGCGCACGCCCTCCACCACGTCCACCGCGCGCTCCAGATCATGCGGCGCGTGGTTGTGGCCTCGCTGGATGATCACGTCCTTGGCGCGGCCGGTGATCACCAGCTCGCCGTCGACGATCACGCCCAGATCGCCGGTGTCCAGCCAGCCGTCGACGATCGGCTGCACGTCGCGGCCCAGGTAGCCCTGCATCACGCTCGGACCGCGCGCGAACAGGCGGCCGATCTGGCGCTCGGGGAGCGCGGCGCCGTCGGGCCCGCGCAGCTCGATCGCGAAGCCGCGGAACGCGGAGCCCACCGTGACGTGCTCGGTGCCCGTGTTGCTGTCGACCGCGGCGCCGGTGGCGAGCGCGTCGGGATCCAGGCGCACCACGCGCGGCCCGCGCAGCGTCGGCGTGAAGGTCACGGCGAGCGACGCCTCCGACAGGCCGTAGACCGGCGTCATCGCGCTCGGGTTGAAGCCCCACTGCGCGAAGCGTTCGGTGAACGCGCGGACGGTGGCGGGGCGGATCGGCTCGGCGCCGTTGAGCGCGAGCGACCACGACGAGAGGTCCACGCCCTCCATCTCCTCGTCGGTGATGCGCTCCACGCACAGCGCGTACGCAAAGTCGGGCGCGGGCGACACCGTGCCGCGCCAGCGCGAGATCGCGCGCAGCCACAGCGCGGGCTTGAGCAGGAAGCGCTCGGGCGGGATCAGCGTGAGCGGGCCGGGCGCGAGCAGGGCCGGGAACACGCAGCCGATCAAGCCCATGTCGTGGTAGAGCGGCAGCCACGACACGCCGGCCGCGGGCGGGTCTCCGTCCACCGCGTTCGCCTCGACAATGCGCTCGAGGATGACATTCGCGTTGGCCAGCACCTGCGCGTGCGTCAGCGCCACCGGCTTGGGGTCCACCGTGGTGCCGGACGAGAACTGCACCATGCAGAGCGCGTCTGGATCTTGCGAGGCCCTCGGCGCCGGCGCGCCGTTCAGCTTGGACACGTCGAGGTACCCAAGCGGCGGTCGCGCGGCCTCGATCACGCGACCGAGCACACGCCCCACGCGCGCGTCGCTCACCACCGCCACCGCGGACACGTTGCGCACCATGCTCGCGGTGCGCTCGACGTACTCGTCCATGCGCCCCAGCCGCACCGGCGGGTAGAGCGGCACCGGCACCGCGCCCATCCACATGGCGCCGAAGTACGCGTCGAAGAACACCACGTCGGTGGGCAGCACGATCACGACGCGATCACCGGGCTTCACGCCCGCGCGCAGCAGGGCGCCGGCGGCCGCGGCGGCGCGGTCGCGAACGACCGGCCACGCGTAGAAGGTGTCGCGCTCCTGGCCGTCCAGGAAGCGCAGACCCGTGCCCGCGCGGTCGATCTGGGCGGCCAGATCGAGCGCGCCGTGCACGGTCTGAGAGCTAGTCGACATCCGGTCCGTTCTTGCGCTTGAGCACCCGCACCAGATCCTCGAGGGTCTTGAGCTCGGCCTCGTCGTCCTCGTCGAAGTTGATCTGGAAGTGGTCCTCAATGGCGACCACGAGCGTCATGCGCTGCATGCTGTCGAGCTGCGACGCCAGGTCGCCGTCCGGGAGCGCGCCCTTCCAGCCGAGCGTACGCTGGGCGATGCCGGTGATCGTGGAGCGAAGAGCCTGATCCGTCATGGAGCCTCCGGGAGCGTCGCCAGCGCCTGATCTTCCACCCGGATGCGCCACGCCAGCAACGCCGCGTTGGCGATCGTGAATGTAGCCGCCGTGATCCACGCCGTGTGGATCAGCGGGAGCGCCAGACCCTCTGTGACCACCGCCACGTAATTCGGGTGGTTCATCCAACGGTAGGGCCCGTCAACCACACGCGGCAGGCCGGGGACGATGAACACGCGGGTGTTCCACCGGGGTCCGAGCGTGGTGATGCACCACCAGCGGAGCAGCTGGCAGCCGATCGCCACCGCGATCATCGGCAGGCCGAGCGCGGGGAGGAACGGCCGGTCGGCCAGCAGCACCTCGGCCACGCAGCCGATCAGCAGGCCGGTGTGGATCACGACCATCACCGGGTAGTGGCTGAAGCCGAATTCGACGCCGCCGCGCTCCAGGCTCCACGCCGCGTTGCGTTTGGACACCACGAGCTCGACCAAGCGCTCCGCCGCGGTCAGCGCGATCAGCCCCAGCCAGAGCGCGTGATCGGTCACCATCGCAGCAGCACCAGCTCAGAGCAGAAGCCAGGGCCCATCGCGAGCATCATGCCCCAGGTGCCCGGCTCGGGGCGCGCCTGGGCGAGCGTGTCGCGCAGCACGAACAGCACGCTGGCGCTGGACATGTTGCCCTCGCGCTGGAGCGACCGCCACGTGAGGTCGAGCGCGGACTTGGGGATCTCCAGCGTGGACTCGAACGCGTCGAGCACCTTGGGGCCGCCCGGGTGGCACACCCAGCTGCCGATGTCGGCGCGGGTCAGGCCGTTCTCCGCGAGGAAGCCGTCGACGTCGTCGCGCATGTACGTGGTGACCACGTCCGGGACGCTCTTGTCCAGGATGACCTTGAAGCCGTCGTCGCCGATGTCCCAGCCCATGACGCGCTCGCTGTCCGGGTACATCCGGCTGCGCGTGGCCACCACGGTGGGGCCGCCCAGGCCCATGCGCGCCGCGCGATCCTTGCCTACACAGACCACGGCCGCGCCGCCGTCGCCGAACAGGCCGGACGCCACCAGGTTGGCGACGGAGAAGTCCTCGCGCTGGATGGTCAGCGAGCACAGCTCCACGCACAGCAGCACCGCGACGCCGTCGGGGTGGCCGAGGAGCCAGTCGTTCAGGCGCGCCAGGCCCGCGGCGCCGGCCACGCAGCCCAGGCCGAAGATCGGGGTGCGGACGATGTCGGGGCGCAGGCCCATGCGGTGGAACAGGCGCGCGTCGATCGAGGGCGTGGCGATGCCCGTCACGCTGGCTGAGAAGATGGCGTCGACGTCGGTGACGGTCAGGCCGGCCTGGGTGAGCGCGTCGTTCACGGCCTCCTCGGCCACGTCCAGCGCCACGCGGATGAACGCGTCGTTGCGCGCGCCAAAGCCCGTCAGCGTCAGGTAGTCCTGGAGCGGGAGCGCCAGGTGCCGTCCGCCGACCAGCACCGCCTGATGCATGCGCCGCACCCGGGCGGTGTTGTGGTGGGTGGCTCCCCAGGCGACCTCGAAGGCGCGAATCAGCGTCTCCTGGTCGTAGAAGTGGGGCGGAAAGGCAGAGCCGACAGCGGCGACGTGCATCCTGTCTCCGGACGTAGGGCTATCGGTGCGGCAGGGGGGCGTCTATCGCGCTCACCGAGTTGTCATCGAACGATCCGGGTCATTCCTTACATCGGCCAGCCGGTCCACCTGCCGGAGCTGACGGGACAGGCCGGCCCCCACCAGCACGACGACGATCGAGGCCAGACCCCCAAACAGCACGGAGGGAACCGCGCCCCACCACGCGGCGGTCATGCCGGACTCCAGCGCGCCAAGCTCATTGGACGCGCCGATGAACACGAACTCGGCGGCGCTCACCCGACCGCGCACGTGGTTTGGGGTGGCGGCCTGCACCACGTTGAGCCGGACGAACACGCTGATCTCGTCCGCCGCGCCCGTCACCAGCAGCGCGAGCATCGACAGCCACAGGTTGGTCGACAGCGCGAAGGCGATGGTGGCGACCCCGAAGAGGGCCACCGCGGTGTAGAGCCTGAACCCGAGGTTTCGCTCGAGCGGCCGGTAGGCCAGGAACACCGCCATGCCCAGCGAGCCGACCGCGGGCGCCGCGCGCAGCATGCCCAGGCCTTCTGGGCCGGTGTGCAGCACGTCGCGCGCGAAGATGGGGAGCAGGGCGACCGCGCCGCCGAACAGCACCGCGAACAGGTCGAGCGTGATGGCCGCGAGCAGGATCTTCTTGGCCCAGATGAAGCGCACGCCATCGAGCGCCTGACCCCAGCCGGGCGGCTCGCCCTCGTGCACGGCGCGCAGGTCCGGCAGCGTACTGGCCGCCGCGATCGCGCCCGCGATGCAGGCCGCGGCGAGGGCGTAGGCCGCGAACGCGCCGTTGCCGCCCTGGCCTTCGACCAGCCCGTAGATCGCGCCGCCGATCGCCGGGCCGGTGATCACCGACGCGCCGAACGCGGAGCTCGACCACGACGCGGCGCGGGGGAACGCCTCGGCCGGGACCAGCTGCGGCAGGAGCGACTGCGAGGCCGGCGAGCCAAACGCCCGACCGAGCGCGATCACGGTGAGCGCGGCGAAGATGCCCTCGCGGCTGACGTGGTGCGTGGCGGACATCCCGGCCAACAGGACCGCGCCCAGGAAGAACAGGCCGTAGCAGACCACGAGGATGCGGTTGCGACGGGCGCGGTCGGCCACCGTGCCTGCCACCGGGAACAGCACCAGCTGCGGCAGGAACTGGACCAGGCCGACGTAGCCGAGGTCCTTGGGATCGTTCGTGAGCGCGTACATCTGCCAGCCCACCGCGACCGACAGCATCTGGCTGCCCACGACAGAGAGCACACGCGCCGCAAAGTACGAGCGGAAGCCTGCCTGCTGGAACGGGGCGTAGGTGTCGTTCACGGGCGGCCCGTCCGAGCACCGACGCGAGGGGTTCACGGCGGGGACCGCTCCTAACGCCGTCATCGAGTGCCGGTGTGTCATGTCCTGCTCGCGCTCGCCGCGTGGGCGTGTGACCTGTGCGCCCCCGAGAGGTCCGCTTGTCCCAAGCCCCCGCGCCGCTGCTCCGCCTCCCGCCGCGCGTGGCGGTCTGGCGCGTGGCGTGGCCGATGGTGCTGCTGGGGTGGGTCCGCGCGCTCTACCTGATTGCCGACACGTGGTGGGTGGGGCACCTGGGCACCGCCGAGCTGACCGCCTTGGGCGTGGCGAGCTTTGGGTGGTGGATCCTCGACCAGCTGTCGGAGCTGGCCGGCACCGGCGTGCACTCGCTCTCGGCCCGGCGCGAGGGCGAGGGCCGACGCGACGCGGTCGGAGAGGTGCTCGCGCACGGCGCGCTGGTGGCGCTGGTCCTTTGGGGCGTGGCGATCCTGGGCGGCCAGTTGCTCGTGCCGCTCTACCTGGACGCGATGGGCGTGATCGACCCGGTGGTCCGTCACCACACCACCAGCTTCCTGACCGCGGCGACGCTCGCGTGGGTCGGGCTGTTCGCGCAGGGCATCGTCAGCGCGGTGTTCCGGGGCTTGGGCCACTCGCGCGCCGCGCTCACCATCGCGGCGCTGGGCTTTGTGGTGAACGCGGCGCTCGACCCGGTGCTGATCTGGGGCGGGTTCGGCGTCCCGGGGATGGGTGTGGCGGGGGCCGCGTGGGCGACCGGGATCGCCGCGCTCTTGTCGGCCTGCGTGGGCCTGGCGGTCCTGGCCAAGGACGGGATTGTGCCGCGCCTGCCGTCGGTCGACCGCGCGACGATCGCCGACATCGTGAAGATCGGCGCCCCGATCTCCATGACGGGGATCGCGTTCTCGGGCGTGTACGTCGTGCTCGGCCGCCTGATCGTGCGCTTCGGCGAGACCAACATGGGCGCCCTCGGCTTGGGCCACCGCCTCGAGTCCTTTGTCTACCTGGCCTCCACCGGGTTCGCGGTCGCCGCCGCCACGCTCGTGGGGCAGAACCTGGGCGCCAAGGACGCCGAGGGCGCGCGCCGCTCGGTGGAGATCACCGCCCGCAACTGCACGGTGTTCATGGTGGTGGGCGGGCTGGTCGCGTTTGTGTTCGCCGACACGCTGGTGGCGTCGTTCACGCCCGACCCCGTGGTGCGCGCGGCGGCCGCCGTCTACCTGCGGGTGCAGGCGACGATCTGGGTCGGCATGGGCTTCGAGATGGTCTACGAGGGCGCGTTCGCAGGCGCTGGCTACACCACGCCGCCCATGTGGATCATCGGCGTGCTCACCGCCGCGCGCGTGCCGCTCGCCTGGGCGCTGGCGGTCGGTCTGGACATGGGCGTGGTGGGCGTGTGGGTCGCGGTGGCGCTGAGCACGCTGATCAAGGGCCTGCTGCTGCGGGCGTGGTGGGCGCGCGGGACCTGGGCCACCCGGGCGGGGCTGCCGGCGCCGACGGGCTGATCGCCGGTCAGCGCATCGCGTTCAGCAGCAGCATGATCAGCGCCGCGGCCATCAGCGCGTACTGCACACGACCGAGCAGGAACCCTCGCTGCGCCGCGTCCACGCCCTCGGGCAGGAAGAGCGCGTCGAGCGGCTGCGAGCGGAACGGCCGCTTGATCGCCGTGGCCGCGACCGAGCGCGACACGCCGGGCCGGACGAAGGGCAGGGCCTTGGTCAGGTAGAACGTCCCTCCAAAGCCGAACAGCATGGAGGCGATGGCCATCGCGAAGAGCGCGGTCAGGATGGGATCAGAGCCGTTCATCGGGCGGTCCGGGGCAAGCGCGCGGGGGCTATCGCGTTCGCAGGAGCTGGGCGGGCCACCGCCGCCATGACCCGCCAGGAAGGTCGCTGGAAACAAGCGACTTCGTGCTGCTGTCGGAAACCTGACCGACGGCGCTGGAAGGGTGGGGTCGGAATGGTGTACACAGGCGTGACGATCTGGAGAACCCATGCGCTTCCTGCGCGTCCTGATGCCCGTGCTGCTGACCCTCTCGGGCTGCCAAAAGAACACCGACGGACCCCAAGGGGAGCTGTCCGACTGTGATCCGCTCGACCCGAGCGTCTGCGCGCTGCCGTTCCCCTCGCAGCACTTCCTGAAGGAAGACCCCACCACGGTCACCGGCTACCGGGTCAACTTCGGCGAGACGTCCCTGCCGGTCAACTACGACGGCACGCCCACCCGGCCGATGTACTTCAACGAGCACGACGGGTTCTCCATCAACACGCCCGCGATGTTCTTCTTCGAGGGCCTCACGCTCGACAGCGTGAACGACATGAACCACATCGAGGCCTACGCGCTCGACTCGGCGAAGACGGTGATCGTCAACACCACGACCCGCGAGCGGCTGCCGCACTGGATCGAGATGGACGGCACCGCGCCCGCGGACGTCGTCCGCCTGACGCTGCTGCGCCCGGCTAAGCCCATGGAGTGGAACACGCAGTACGTCATCGGCATCCGCGGCCTCAAGACCGCCAGCGGCGACGACGTGAAGATCTCGCCCGCCTTCAAGGCGCTCCGCGACGGCACGCCCACCGAGAACCCCGACATCGAGCTGATGCGTCAGCACTACGAGGACGTGGTGTTCCCCGCGCTGGAGGCCCAAGGCTTCGTGCGCAGCGAGCTGCAGCTCGCCTGGGACTTCCACACCATCTCGCGCGAGTCGATGCTCGGCCGCATGGACCTGATCCTGACCGACGCGCTCGGCTGGGTCGACAGCAACGGCTTCACCTACGCGTTCGACACCATCACCGACCATGACTGCTCGGTCGAAGGGGAGCACATCGCGCGCGACATCGAGGGCCACTTCACCGCGCCGCTGTACACGCTGGCCGACGCGCCTGAGGACCCCACCAACGGCGAGGACGTGAAGGAGGCGCTGCTGACCCGCGACGCGGACGGCAACCCGTTCCAGAACGGCACCACGCAGGTCGAGTTCACCGCGCGCATCCCGTGCTCGGTGGCGCACGGCATGGACGGCAACGGCGCGGTCGCCACGTCGGCGCCCATCATGCAGTACGGCCACGGCCTGCTCGGCGGCCGCGGCGAGGTCTACGGCGGCTACCTGGCCGACATGGCCGACCGCGACGGCTTCATCCTGTACGCGCAGGACTGGACCGGCTTCATGGAGGACGACGTCAACGGCGTCACGTTCATGATCGTGAAGGACCCGACCTACTTCAACATCATCCCCGAGCGCTCCATGCAGGGCATGATGGAGCAGGTGCTCGGCATGCGCATGATGATCACCAGCATGGTCGAGGACGAAAAGTTCACGTTCGACGGCGCCAAGGTCATCGACCCGTCCCAGCCGTACTACAACGGCAACAGCCAGGGCGCGATCATGGGCTCAGCACTCGTCGCCATGTCGCCCGACATCAAGCGCGGCGTGTTTGGCGTGGGCGGCGGTCCGTACTCGCTGCTGCTCCCGCGCAGCCACGACTTCGAGCCGTTCTTCCTGCTGTTCAAGCAGCGCTACGAGGACCACCGCGACATCATGCTGTTCGTGGCGGGCCTGACGCAGCAGCTGTGGGATCCGGCGGAGGGCGCCGGCTGGGTGTGGGACATGTCGCGCGACGCGGACCAGCCCAAGCAGACGCTCCAGCAGGTCGCCATCTACGACAACCAGGTCACCACCCGCGGCGCCCAGTACGAGGCGCGCGCCTACGGCGCGGTCATGCTGGCTCCGGCCAACCGCCCGATCTTTGGCGTGGAAGAGGTGGAGGCCGGCGCTGAGGGCACCAGCTCCAACGTGCTCGTCGAGTGGAAGTACACCGACCTGCCTGACGAACCCGACCACGTCGAGGCGCCCGGCGCCAACCCGCCCGCGCCCTTTGACGATGGCCGCCACCTGGATCCGCACGAGTGCCCGCGCCGTCAGCCGCAGGCTCAGGCGCAGCTCTGGCACTTCCTGTCCACGGGCAAGGTCATCCAGACCTGTGAGGGCGGCCCGTGCACCGACACGGTCTCGAACGTCTGCAACTGAGCGACCCCTCGGGCGCCCGGGCGGATGCGCCTGGGCGTCCCGCGTCGTCGGACGCGGGCGAGGTGTGGGCGCTCTGGCTGTTTTGTGCTGTGTCGACGCTGGCCTATGCCGCGGCGACCGCGTGGCAGTGGGGCGACCTCGACTGGAAGCGTGGGCCGTTCGGCCTGGCGCAGCTCGCGCGCCTCGGCGCGCCGGGGGTGCTGGCCGCCGTCGTCGTCGTCGTGGCGTGTGTGCTGGCGCGGGGGCCGATCGTCGCTGGGCTGGGCGCGCTCGCCGCGTGGGTCGCGGTCGCGCGGACGCGACGGCTCGCGCTGGGGGTGGTGCTGGCGCTGGGCGCGCTCACCCTCCCGACGAACAACCCCGGCGGCGACTCCGGTCAGATCCTGCGCGAGTGGAGGGAGTTCGGGCCCGGCAACTGCGGGTCCACCTCGCACGACGAGGTGCTCGAGAAGCTGGTCCACCAGTGGGTCTACTGCGGCACGCACGCGCAGCTCGGCTGGTCGCTGGAGCGCAGCTTCCAGGTGTCGGACGCGGTCGCGTGCGCGTGGGCCGTCGCGCTGCTCGTGGGGCTGCTGCTGCGGATCGCGCCGCGGGCGCCGATGCTCGCGCTCGCTGTGATTCTGACCGGCGGATGGTCGCAGATCTACCTGGGTGACATCGAGGTCTACACACTGACCTCGGTGGTGATCGTCGCGTTCCTGGACGCGGCGTCGCGCTACCTCGCGCGCGAGGTCGGGCTGTGGGTGCCGACGCTGACGCTCGCGCTCGCCATGGGCTTCCACCTTCAGGCGGGCTTCTTGTTGCCGGTGCTCGTGTGCCTGGGCGCGGTGGAGGTCGTGCGCGGCCACGCGTGGCGTGCGGTCGGATCGGCGCTGACGCTGGTCGGTGCGCTGGCGGGGGCGCTGCTGGCGCTGCACTTCTACAACCTGCCGGTGTCTGAGCTGTTCAAGGCGCACGCGTTCGGCGCGGGGCGGCCGTTCATCGAGAGCCTCAACCCGCTGGACCTGCACTACGTCCTCGGCATGTCGTCGCTGCTGGTGCTCCTCTTCCCGGGCGCGCCGCTGCTGGCGCTGCTGGCGTGGCGTCGTCGCGTGGTGCTCGACGCGGATGGCTGGCTGCTGGTCGGCGCGACCGCCTGCATGGCCTTCTTCTTCTGGGTGTGGCGCGCGGGCTTCGGGCCCGTCGACGACTGGGACCTGTTCGCGAACGCGATGATCCCGTCGTCGCTGCTGCTGGCGCGCACGGTGTCGCAGACACACTGGTCACACGCCGCGCGCCGCCCGCTCGCGGCGCTGCTCGCGCTCTACGCCGTGCACACCGCGGCGTGGTGGGTCGCCAACGCGCAGCCGCTGCCTTAGGCGCCGTGCGACAGGAGCAGGCGCGTGGTCCGAAGCTCCAGCGCGGCCGCCACCCATCGGACGATTCGCTCGGCGAACACGGGATCGCCGCCGATCTCGGCGTTGAGGCGCTCGCTGATCGGCGAGGTGCCGCGGGTGCGCACCAGCTTGCGGGCGACGGGCACGTCGAACCCGTCCTCGTCGTAGACCACGTCCGGCGCTTCGGCCAGGCCCCAGGTCACGACCACGCCGTCGCTCGTCACGACCAGCGTGTGGCCGTCCAGATCGACGCCGAGCGCGGCGGCGCCCTGCGGCGGCGGCGAGGCGACGTCCAGGCGCTCGACCCACTCCAGCAGCGCCTCCTTGCGGAGCCCCAGCGACGCGACCTCGGCCGCGCGCACGATCGCGTGGCGCTCCCCGGCGAGCGCGGTGGCCAGCGCGGACACCGTGCGTCGGGCGGCGTCGCCCAGGGTGTCCGGGGCGGTGTCGCACAGGGCGTGGACCAGCTCGGCGAGCGGGTGATCCGACTCGTCGCGCCACCACGCGCCGAGCGCGTCGGCGACGGTGGCCAGCACGTGCCGGGAGTCGGTGTCGCTGAGCGGGGTGAGCACGACGACGACCAGGCGATCGCCCGCGTCACGCAGCTCCATGTCGTCCAGGCGTGGCAGGCCGAGCCCGCGCTCCTCCCAGGCCACAAGCCCGGCGATGGTGTGCGTGACCATCCGCGCGAGCGCCGGCACGCCGGCCGTCCCGCCCGCCGCGGCGACCTGGAACGCGGGGCCGGGTAGCGGCGCGACCAGGCAGGGGATCTCGTCGTCGACCACGCGCAGGCCGGGGACCAGGGGGCCGAGGGCGCGCGCGTCGCGGACCAGCTGGCGTCGCAGGAGCGGATCGCGGGCGACCGAGGCGCGGGCCACGCGGACCATCGCCGCCTCGCCGGTGCGGACGTCGTGCCCCACCCAGGTGGAGGTCGTGGCGTCCCAACGGACCAGCTGCTCGCGTTGAACGCCGCCGACCACCGGGCGCAGGCCCGCTTCGGCCATCACCCGCCCGTGGGCCGCCAGGAGCGCGTCTCGGACGGCACCGTCCGAAGGATCCGCGTCTGCCCTCGCTTCCAGCGAATGCAGCAGGGCATCCGCCGGGTGGACCGAGGGCGGTCGCTCCAGCGTCTCCAGCAGTTCAGCGAGCTCGTCGAGGATCATGCGCCTCCGAGGGCGGGACGTGACGCCGCCCGTTAGCCCGTCCGCGGCCGCGATGTGAGCACGGGTTCACACGCGCACGGAGGAGCGGGATGTCTGAGGACGGAGCGAGCGGGCCCTGGCGGCGGGCGATGTTCAACGGACAGAAGGTGTGGGTGGCGGTGGACGGCGACGGCAAGCCCGCGGCGAGCGGGGGCCGTGTACCCATGCGCTACTCGGACGCCGCCGGGACCAAGATCTACAGCGCGGGCGCGTCGCGCGTGGAGCGGGTCGACGGGCCCGTGACCATGCTCGCGGCAGGCACCGCGGCTGAAGCCCCCAAGGCCGCGGGCGCCTCGTCGGCGCCTAAGTCTGGCCGCGGGTCGGGCTTTGGCAGCGCCGGCACGCGCACCGCGGCCCAGGCCGTCGCCGCCGCGACCGAGGCGCGACGCCTGCTGACCACCCTCCCCGAGGGCACCCACGTCGCCTACACCGACGGCTCCTGCCGCGGGAACCCAGGCCCGGCGGGCGCGGGCGTGTCGCTGCGCCTGGCGGATGGTCGCCGCGCGGATGCGTCGCGCTCGCTCGGGACGGGGACCAACAACATCGGGGAGCTGACCGCGATCGGCATCGCGCTGGAGCTGCTCGACGAAGCCGGCGTGCCGTCGGACGCCCGCGTCGCCATCCTGTCTGACTCCTCCTACGCCAACGGCGTGCTCTGCCAGGGCTGGAAGGCCAAGGCGAACGTCGAGCTGATCACCGGCCTGCGCGCCGCGCTCAAGCGCCGCCCCGGCGCGGTCGTTCACTGGGTCGCGGGCCACACGGGGCTGGAGGGCAACGAGGCAGCCGACACGCTGGCGAACGCGGGCGTGGCCGGCAAGACCACGGTGAAGTGGAGCTGATCAGGCGGACGTGCTGCGCGCCAACGCCTCGATGTCCGGGATCGTGCTCCACTTGGTCCGAACGAACGGCGGCCACGGCGCGCCGGTGCGCGCGTGGGCAAGCAGCCAGCTGCGGGTGACCTCGTCGCCCGGGTAGCCGGAGCCCAGCGTCCCCCAGGTGAGCTTGAGCTCCTCCAGCGCGGCGTCGCGGGTGGTCTTCGCGATGATCGAGGCGGCGCCGCAGACGGGGAAGTCCAAGTCGGCCTTGGGGGCGATCGTCCACGTGGGGCGCAGGCCGTCCGGCTCCAGCGCGCGCTGGAAGCGGGCGATGAGGGCAGGTAGGGTGCGGGGCGGGCCGAGCGCGTCCATGACGACGTGATCCGGGCGCCAGCGGCGGACCAAGTCCAGGACCACGTCCTCCTCCAGGGCGTTGAGGCTGTGCGCGTCCAGCATCACGGGCTCGACGCAACGCGCGTCGCCGGTGCCCAGCGCCTCCAACTTGGCGCGGATCGCGACGCGGCGCTTGGCGGACAGCTTCTTGCTGTCGGTCGCGCCGGCCTCGGCCAGGACGTGATCGTCGTCGGCGTCGAGCACAAAACCAGCCACCACCATGGCACCCAGGACACAGCCACGGCCTGCCTCGTCGATTCCCAGCCAGCGCATCCGGCGTCTCCTGTGTGTGAACGATCAGTGTGGACGCCGCAAAAGGTAGGTCAGCAGGTGCCGTGGTCGCTACCGGCGACGGGATGGCGGCGGTACTACGGCGGCCTTGAGGTACTGCCATGGCGCGTTGGCTCGTCAGTCGCAATGACACGCACTTCGAAGTGAACGGTCTGGCCGATCTCAAGGAGATGGCCAGGTCCGGGCGCTTGGGGCCGGGGGACATGGTCCAGCCGCCCGGGACCACCGAGTGGCTCTACGCCATCGAGATCCCGGAGCTCAAGCCCATGCTCCAGACCATCGCCGCGGTGGAAGGCGACGATGACGCGCCTCCGCCCAGCAGCAAGGTCGGGCAGATCGTCTTCGCGCTGGTGCTCTTGGGCATCACCGTCGTCGGCGGGATGAAGGCCTACGAGTTCTGGCAGGCGCGCCCGCAGGCCGCCGAGCGCAAGGTCGACAACCTCGCGGTCACCGACATGGTCGTGACCGGCAAGGAGGCCCAGCTGGTGGCCGAGCCCGAGTCCGGCGCCGCCGTCATGGGCGCGGCCGCTGAGGGCGCCGTGTACGAGCTGATCGCCAAGCGCGGCGGCTACTACCGGGCCAAGGACAAGACCGCCGGGACGGAAGGCTGGATCCGCATCGAGCAGGTCATGCCCATGTACATGCTGGGCGGCGGCAAGGTGATGGCCGAGTACGACCCGATCTACAACCCGGATCGGTACGTCAACGTCGGCAATGCGTCCTGGGATCTGGTTCCGCAGAAGGGCCAGAAGGAGCAGAACGTCACCATCTTCCAGTTCATGCTGGTCAACGAGTCCATGTACGACATGACCGACCTGGTCATGCTCACCAAGATCAAGGACGCGAAGGGCCACGAGCTGGAGCAGAAGGAGATCAAGGTCGAGGGCGTGGTGCCTGCGAACGGCAGCACCATGGTCGGCACCCTGGTCGACCCCAAGACCAAGGAGACCCGCGTCATCACGCAGGCTTCCTTCTCGCTGATGGCGACCGCCACGCCGGATCTGGCGCTCGAGTACTCGGACGGCGTCGAGGTCCACATGGAGACCGCCGACTTCACCGAGGCCACCATGGACGTGGTCGAGCTGCGCGCCGTGCCCAAGGACGACAAGGGCTAGGACGTTCGGGGGCCGACTCGCGCAGGCGAGCGTCGCCGCGCGGCGGGTCGACGCTGCCGCGCGAGCGACAAAGACCGGACCGCGCCCTAGGGCGTGGCCAAGCCCTTCTTGGCTTCTTCCTGCAGACTGGCGACCACGCCGGCGGCGTCGCCTTCGACGTCCAGCGCCTCGGTCCAGGCCTTGCGCGCGGCCTCGGCGTCACCCTTGGCCACGGCGGCCCGCGCCTGGGCGAGCAGGTGGATCACCTGATCCTGTCGGTCCAAGCCCAGCCACACGCGCCACTCGCCGTCCTCCTCACGGGCGCCGAAGGTCAGCGTCTCCTCGACCGTGGGGAACCGGCTGGCCTCAAGCGTGTTCTCGACGGACGCGGTGACGCGCGCGACCGGGTCCGGCGAGGTGCTCAGCACGTCCACGGGGATCCCGGGGACGGCGGCTTCGACCACCTTGGGGTCCGGGTGACGCGCCTTCACGGACACGAACATGGAGTCGCCGTCCTGGCGGAGCGAGCCGACGGTGAACTGGGTGCGCTTGGCGACGGCCAGCCAGATGGGGCCCGCGTTGACGTGCTCGGCGACGTAAGCGTCCAAGGGACGCGCTGCGCGGTCCGTGGAGCTCAGCAGCGCGTGGGCGTCGGCGTAGCGGCCCTGCTGCTCAGCCGTCAGGTAGTCGCCGACGGCGGAGCGGGGGGTGCTGTGGCTGGCGCACGAGGCGACCAGGAGGACGGCGAGCGAGACCGCCCGCGAGCGAACGGCAGCGATCAAGGCGTCACGTAGTCGCTGACGCGGTGGGCATCGATCTGGCCGTCGATCAAGAACAGGCTCAGGTCAGCCTGGAAGCTGCCGCGAACGCGGTCCGCCGACGGGAAGCCGCCCGCCCAGTCCACCGGGAGCTGCAGGAAGGGCACGTTGATCAGCACCTGGCCGGTGATGTCGGGGTCCACGATGTTGCCCGTGATGTCAAACGTCAGCGGGATGGTGCCCAGCAGCGGGATGGCCAGCGAGCAGCCGCCGCTCCCGTCGAGGATCTTGCCGGCCATGTCGACCTCAAAGTCGATGGCGCCGATGCAGTTGGTCTGAATCGTCGTCCCCTGCACGTCGGTGGACGCGGTGATGTTGATGTCACCCGCGAACACGCCCGTGGTGTAGGCCTGGACGCGCACGCCGCCGATGGTGGCGCGCAGGTTGTCGCCGTTGGGGACCGCGGCGACCACGTCGACCGTGTAGATGCCCGGGTCGACGATCGTCGCGCCATTCTGGCCGGTGAAGGTGGCGGAGGTGTCCTCGCGCGGGGTCCAGACCATCCGGGTGAAGGGCATGCGCTTGCCCGCGCTGTCGACGACGTAGCCGTCGAGCGGGATGCCATTGACGATGCGGTAGATGGCGGCCGACTGGGGCTCGTTCACCACCAGCGAGGCGCCGTCGTACTCATGGTGCTCGTTCACGGGCGGGTCGGTGTCCTCGACCACCACGTCGGTGTCCTCGACCACCACGTCGGTGTCGTCCAGGTTGACCAGGTCGGTATCGCTCTCTTCGCCGACGGAGATGTCCCCGGGCTGGCAGGCAGCGGTGAGGAGAAACAGGCCGATCCAAGGGGACGCGCGCATCAAGACCTCCGGTCGACCGAACGATTACCACGTCCACGTGCGGTTCGTCGCGTGGATCTGGCGACGGTGGCGTGATCTGACAGGCCTTCTTCACCGCGACCGGCTCCTTGGGGTAGGGTCTCGGCCGTGGGAGGTCTTGGATGCGGCTGTGGGGCCTGGCGGGGTTGATGTGCGCGTGCGCGGGTTCGGGCGACGACACGGGGGTGACGGACGACACCGACCGGTCGACGGAGGTGTTCCCACGGTGTGCGGAACACGACGATCTCCGGCGCCCTTACTTTGGCGATATGCACGTCCACACGGCGCTCTCGCTGGACGCCAACACCCAGGGGACGCGCCTGCGGCCCGCCGATGCCTACCGGTTCGCCCGGGGCGAGGCGGTGGGGATCCAGCCCTACACCAGCGCGGACGTGGCGCTGCGCACCGTCCAGCTGGAGCGGCCGCTCGACTTCACCGCCGTCACCGACCACGCCGAGTTCCTGGGCACGGTCGCCCTGTGCACCACGCCCGGCTCGCCCGCCTACGACGAGGCCGCGTGTGTGCAGCTGCGCCAAGACCCCCAGGCGGCCTACATCGGGCTGAACGCCGCGACCGCCGCCGAGCAGGGACGCGCCGCCTACCCCGAGCTGTGCGGAGACGGCGGCGCTGACTGCCTCGCCGCCGGGATGGACGTATGGGGCGAGGTCCGCAACGCCGCCGAGGCGGCCTACGACCGCACCGACGCCTGCGGGTTCACCAGCTTCGTCGGCTACGAGTGGTCCGGCGGGCCCGGCACAAAGAACCTGCATCGCAACGTGGTCTTCCGCACTGAGGTCGTGCCCGAGACGCCCACCTCCTACTTTGACGAGAGCTACCCCGAGGGGCTCTGGGACCGGCTGGACGCGGACTGCCTGGATCAGGCCACCTGCGACGTGATCACCATCCCGCACAACGCGAACCTGTCGAGCGGGCTGATGTTCCGCGACGTGAACGACACCACCTACCCAGCGCCGGACGCCGCGAGCGCCCGTCGTCGCGCCCGCATGGAGCCGCTGGTCGAGATCTTCCAGCACAAGGGAGACGGCGAGTGCTGGCCCGGATCGTCCGCCGCCGACGAGCTCTGCGGGTTCGAGAAGGTGCCGTACAACACGCTCGCCGGGGCCAATCTGGACCTGCGCGCCGACCCGACCCCGCTGGACTTTGTGCGCGACGTGCTCGGCGAGGGCCTGCGCTGGCAGTCCAAGTTCGGCGTTGACCCTTACCGTTACGGGATCATCGCGAGCACCGACACACACCTCGGCACCCCTGGCCTGACGTCCGAGTCTGGCTTTCCCGGCCACGGCGGCGCCGGCCCCGGCGCGCGCGACGTCCTGCCGGCCGGCCTGACCGACAACCCCTTCTTCAACCCTGGCGGTCTGGCCGTGCTGTGGTCCGAGGAGAACAGCCGCGAGGGCCTGTTCCGCGCCATGCGCCGCAAGGAGGCCTACGGCACGAGCGGTCCGCGCCTGGTGCTGCGCGCGTTCGCCGGCTGGGGCTACGGCGCCGCGATGTGCGACGCGTCGGACTTTGCCCGCCAGGGCTACGACGGCGGCGTGCCGATGGGCGCCGATCTGCCGGCGGCGCCAGACGGGGCGACCGCGCCGACCTTCGCGATCTCCGCGCTGGCCGACGCGGGCACGGCCGCCCACCCGGGCGCGCCGCTGCAGCGCCTCCAGGTCGTGAAGGGCTGGCTCGACGGCGACACGCCGCGCTTCAAGGTGTTCGACGTCGGCGGCGACCCCAACGCCGGGGCGGACCTGGACACCGCCACCTGCTCGGTCGACGGGGTGGGGGAGCCCTCGCTGTGCTCGGTGTGGACCGACCCCGAATTCGACCCGACCGCGCCTGCGTTTTGGTACGTGCGCGCCGTCGAGGTGCCGACCTGTCGCTGGACGCAGCTGCAGTGCAACGCGGCGAACATCACCTGCCCCACGGACGACTCGTCCTACGCCGCCTGCTGCGACGCCGACGTCCCCAAGATCACCCAGGAGCGCGCCTGGAGCAGCCCGTTCTGGTTCCTCCCGTCGGACGGGTGAGTCATGTGGGCGCGCGTGAAGATCCTTGGGCGGATGGTGGCGGTCGCGGCGGTGGTCTCGTGGGCGCTCACGCGCTTTCCCTCCGCGGAGGAGCCCGTGCACGACCCGCTGCGGGTGTCGGTGCCGGTTGGCGCGTCGGCGGCGGCGTGGGACCAGGCGATTGAGCGCACCGTGCTGCTGGCTGAGGCGCGCCACCGCGGGTGGGTCGACGCCGATCCGGTGATCGGCCGGAGGTTGGTCGCGAACCTGCGCTTCCTGGGACGGACCGGCGCGGAGGTCGCGCTGCTCGACGAGGCCAAGGGGCTCGGCATGGATCTGACCGACGTGGTCGTCACCAGCCGCCTGCTCGACCGCATGGAGCGCTGGCTGACCACGCCGCCCGCGCCCCCGGATGACGCGGCCTTGCAGGCCACGCTCGACGCGCGCGCCGCGGCGTTCCGCGCGCCGGATCGGGTGCGCGTGCAGTCGGTGTTCCTGTCGCATCATCGCGGCGACGCGCTGGATGCGGACGCCGCGCGCGTGAAGGCGAGCCTGGTCGCGGGCGGGGCTGAGCCTGGGGACGCGCTGCTCGATCTGAAGCCCGAGGAGGACACGACGCCCGCGCGCCTGTCCGCTCGCTACGGCGACGCGGTCGGTGACGCGGTGCGCGACGCGCCGATCGGGGCGTGGGTGGGGCCGGTTCGCTCGCCGTTCGGGCTGCACCTGATGCGGGTGAGCACGCGCACGCCGGGCGCGCTCCCGCCGCTGTCGACGGTCCGCCCGGCGGTGGAGGAGCAGTGGGCGCGGGATCACGCCCCGGCGTGGCGCGCTGAGCGGGTGGCCCTGCTCCGGGCGCGCTGGCCCGTCGTGGTCGAGGGGGCGCCATGATCGCGCTGACCCTCTGGACCGCGCTGGCGTCGGCCCACGCGCTGGCGCCCGCCGGGCTGGACCTGACCCTAATCGACCCGACCCACGCCTCGGTCGACTGGCGCACCCCCGTGCGCGAGCCCACCGGCGAGTCGCTGCGCCCCGTGTGGCCGGACGGCTGCACCCTGGCCGCGGGTGACCCCACGCCGGACGAGGCGGGGGCGCTGGTGGTGCGTGGGACCCTGGCCTGTACGGCGCCCTTGGTCGGGCAGGAGATCGGCGTGGACGGGCTCGTCGGGGCGACGGTGGACGTGGTGATCACCGTGCGGGGCGAAGGCGGCCGCGTGCGTCGCGCGCTGCTCCATGACCCCGTGTCGCGCTGGACCGTGGCCGCGCCGGATCCGGCGCCGACGGCGTCTTGGACCTCGACGGTGCCCGCTTGGCTGTGGCGGGCGCTGCGTGGCCTCGCGGCGATCCTGGTGGTCGGCGCCAGCGTGGAGGGGGTTCATCGGGGGCGGGAGGCGCGGGAGATCTGGGCCCAGGCGCTGGGCTGGACGGTGGGCGTCGCGGCGTTGGTCGCGTGGTGGTGTGCCTGAGGGGTGGACGCCGACGCGCCGCCGCGCAAGTCCTGGTCTGGAGGACACCGTGGACACCAGCTCGAGCGTCGTGAAGTTCGGGGGCGCGTTCGTCCTGGCCGCCATGCTCGGGACGGGCGCGTGGCGCCTGATGGCCGTGTCGACCGGGGACCTGCCCGTCGCGCCAGAGCGCCCGGTGGTCGAGGTGGCGCCGGTGGAGGCGCCGCCGCCGATCGACGCGACCCCGCGGCCCACACCGCCGCCCGCGCCAACCGCCGACCGTCCAGACCCGGCCGACTACGTGCCTCCGGTGCTCAACGTGGACGACCCTCCCCTGGAGGCAGGCGGCGCCACGCGCGAGCACCCGGGCGGCGCGTCCGAGGTGCGCTCCGCCGTCGAGTTCGCCGACGCCGACTACGACGCGGCGATCGCGCTCGTGCCGAAGGAGTCCAAGGTCTTGGCGCTGCAGGTGATGGACTCGTCGCGGGCCACGCTCGACAAGCTGAACTACTCCGCGTCGACCGGTCAGATCCCGGTGAGCGCCGCGCTCGCCGCGGTCGAGCACCAGCGCAAGGTGGTGGCGCGTCGCATCGCCACGCTGGTCACGCCGGAGGAGTCCGCTCGCATCAACCGCGCGCTCCGCGTCGGACCCGTGGACGCGCCTTAGGTCGGGCCACAATCCGGTCGGTTGCGGTGTGCCCCGCGGGGGCGGGCGGGCTACGGGCGCCGAGCGTTGGAGTCCAGGGGGACTCGCGCCAAATCGCCAGTGGAGCACTCTTGTCCGAGATCCCTCCCACGCCCCTGACCCTCGTGCTGCCCGATCTCACCAAGGTCGCGCCGGAAGACCGGGACCGCGTCTGGTTCGAGACCTACTATCAGGGCGACAAGGTCCCGCAGCTGACCTTCCGCGCGGTCATGATGGGCGGCCTGCTCGGCATGATGATGTCGGTGTCCAACCTGTACACCACGCTCAAGCTGGGCTGGGCGTTCGGCGTGGCGATCACCGCGTGTGTCATGTCGTTCGCGATCTGGGACGGCATGGTGGCGCTGGGTCTCGCCAAGTCGCGCATGTCGATCCTCGAGAACAACTGCATGCAGTCGACGGCGTCGGCGGCGGGCTACTCGACCGGCGGCACCATCGCGACGGCGGCCGGCGCGCTGCTGCTGATCAACGGCGACGCGGAGCGCATGGGCTGGCTCCCGCTCGGCGTGTGGGTCTTCTTCGTCGCCATCCTCGGTGTGTTCCTGGCGATCCCCATGAAGCGCCAGATGATCAACAGCGAGCAGCTCGCGTTCCCGTCGGGCATCGCCGCGGCTGAGACGCTGCGCAGCCTCTACGCCGAGGGCGCGGCCAGCGTGAAGAAGGCGCGTGACCTCATCGACGCGCTCATCGCGGGCGCGGTCATCGGCGGCGCGCGCAGCTTCGGCATCATCCCCGAGGCCATCAACTTCGGTGGCTCGCTCGCCACCACGCGCGGCCCCATCGGCCTGGGCGCCATGGGCATGTCGTTTGAGCCCAGCCTGCTGCTCATCGCGGCGGGCGCCATCACCGGCATGCGCGTGTGCGCGTCCATGATGCTCGGCGCCATCGTGAACTGGTTCGTGATCGCGCCCTACGTGATCAGCCTCCCGGACTGGGTCGCCAAGGACAAGACCTTTGTCGGCCACTTCGAGGCGGTGCTGGGCGACGGCGGCGCGATTGAGGCCATCAAGGTGGGCCGCTGGAGCCTGTGGCTGGGCACGGCGCTGCTGGTGTCGAGTGGTCTGACGGCGTTCGCGCTCAACTGGCGCACCATCGTCCGCGCGTTCACCGGCGCCCGAAGCGGCGCGGTCTCGGCGCACGACGCGAAGATGGCGGAGATCGAGGTCCCTGCGTCCTGGATGGTCATGGGCATGATCCCCACCACCCTCGGCATCTGCGCGGTCTGCTACCTGGCGATGGGCATCAGCCCGTGGCTCGGCGTGCTGTCGGTCGTGCTGTCCGGCGTGCTCTCGCTCGTCGCCTGCCGCGCCACCGGCGAGACGGACACCACCCCGATCGGCGCCATGGGCAAGGTCACGCAGTTCATCTTCGCGGTGGTCGCTCCCGCCGACAAGACCGTGAACCTGATGACCGCGGGCGTCACCGCCGGTGCGGCCAGCTCCAGCGCCGACCTGCTGACCGACCTGAAGTCCGGCTACTTGCTCGGCGCCAACCCGCGTCAGCAATTCCTCGCCCAGCTCTACGGCGTGTTCTTCGGCGTCGTGGCGATCATCCCGGCCTGGTACCTGATGGTCCCGAACAAGGCCGCGCTCGAGAAGTTCAACCCGCCCGCGACCAACATGTGGCGCGCGGTGGCCGACGCGCTGTCCGGCGGCATCGAGACCATCCCGCTGTCCGCTCGCTACGCCATCGTGATCGGCGCGCTGATCGGCATCGCGCTCCCGCTGGCCGAGTCGATGTTCCCCAAGGCGCGCCGCTTCCTGCCGTCGAGCATGGGCCTCGGCCTCGCGTTCGTCATCTCGTTCTCCAACTCGCTCGGCTTCTTCATCGGCGCGCTCATCGCGCAGCGCTGGGTGGGCCGGGACGAGAAGGCCTACGAGGACAAGATCATCCCGCTCGCGTCGGGCGCGATCGCCGGTGAGTCGCTGGTCTCTGCGGCCTACGCGATGCTGAACTCGCTGCACATCCTCGCCGTCTGACGCTGTTGGTGGCGTCCCCGCTGCGCGTGGCCGTCGTGGGGCCCGAGTCCTGCGGCAAGACCACGCTCACCCGGGCGCTCGCCAGCGCCTGGGGCGAGCCGTGGGTGGAGGAGGTGGCCCGTGACTGGCTGGAGGCGCGCGGTGGTCTGTACGGCCCCGACGACCTCCCCACGATCGCCGAGCTGCAGCGCGCCCGGGAGGACGCGGTCGCCGCAGACGCGCGTCGCTTCCTGTTCTGCGACACCAACGGCCTGGTGGTGCGGGTGTGGAGCGAGGTGAAGTACGGCGCCGTGCACCCGCGCGTGACGGCCGCCGAGCGCCTCGACCGCTACGCGCTCCACCTGCTGACCGCGCCGGACCTGCCCTGGGAGGTCGACCCGCTACGGGAGAGCCCGAACGTGCGCGACGCGCTGTTCGAGCGCTACGAGGCCGCGCTGCGCGCCGCGGGCGTGCCGTACGCGGTGATCTCGGGCCAGGGTGAAGCGCGCCTGCAAGGGGCGCAACAAGCGCTGGCAGGCCTGGGCTGACTCCAAGCGGCGCGTCCCCACCCTACCCGGGTATACTGGCGGCGCGCGGCGCAAATGGCGCGCGGGAGGGGAACTGGTGGAGAACGAGTCGGGGGCAGGTACAGGTCGGCACCGGTTCGCGATCGGCGCGCTGCTCGGCTCGGGCACGTTCGGCGACGTGTACCTGGCGCGCGTGACCACCGCTCATGGCATCGAGCAGGAAGTCGCGGTCAAGCTGCTCAACCCGGGCATCAGCCCCAAGAGCCAGCCCGTCGCCCGCATGCGTGACGAAGGGCGCATGCTCGCCGCGCTCAACCACCCGGCCATCCTGTCCGTGATGGACTTCTGCGTGCTGGAAGGCCGAATCGGCCTGGTGACCGAGTACGTGCAGGGCGCCGACCTGCATGACTGCATCTACGGGGACGAGGTCATCTCCCCGCGCGCCGCCACCCACGTGATCGGCGTGACGGCCGACGCGCTCCACGCGGCCTGGCACACGCCCAACGCGGTCGGTCGGCCCATGCAGTTGGTCCACCGCGACATCAAGCCCGCCAACATGCGGCTTACCCCGCACGGCACGGTGAAGCTGCTCGACTTTGGCATCGCCAAGTCCGACGACGAGCACCGTGAGACCGCCACCCAGCAGCGCATGGCGATCGGCACGCCGTCGTACATGGCGCCTGAAGCGCTCACCTATGAGGTGCTCGAGGCGCTCCCGTCCCGCGACGTGTTCGCGCTCGGCTGCACGCTCTACGAGTCGATCGTCCGCGAGCTCTACTACGAGGGCTTGGACCACCAGGAGATCACGCGCCTCTCCAACAAGACCGAGCGCTTCATGGAGTGGCGCAGCAACCGCATGCCGCGCCTGGTCGGTCAGGACCCGCGCGTCATCGAGCTGATCTCCCGCATGCTGCGCTACAACCACACGGATCGCCCCACGGCGCGTCAGGTGGCCGACACCTGCCTAGGGGTGGCGGAGGGTGGCGCGGGCCCGTCGCTGTGGGCGTGGTGTCGTGCGCACACCTGGCCTGAGCCGCGCCTGAACAACGGCCCGTGGACCGGCCGTGTGATCGAGGACGACGCCGCGTCCGACAGCAAAGGGGCGTCGGCGACCAAGGCGCCTGCGGAGCCCGCTCGCGAGCGCAGCGGCGTGTCGCCCACCCTGGTGGTGCCCGAGGCGTCCAAGCCCTCGTCGGCCAACCCGACGATCGTAGCGTCGGAGGACATGCGCAAAGGCACGTCGGTGACCGTGGTCCGCACCGGTATCGACGGGCAGCCCACCGAGATCGTAATCGTGCACGAGCCCAAGTCGCGCTCGATCACCTCGCGCCTGCGTGACGCGGTGACGGTGTCCGTGTTCTTGGGCGCCGTGCTCACGGGCGTGGCGTGGTGGATCAACCCCGAGATCGTGACCGGCGCGCTGCACGGCGACTTCAGCGCGCTCGCGTCCGCGGGGCCCGGCAAGGTCATGCGCAAGATGAAGCACCAGCTGGGTCAGGGCAAGGACACCGCGGGCGACACCGACGGCAAGTCCGGCCACAAGCGCAAGAAGGCGCGCTCGGGCACCGCGGCCGCGGACGAGGGCGACGACCCCGCGCCGGCCCGTCGTGGCGCGGGCAGCGTGGTGCGCGCCGACGGCGCAGGCGACGACGCGGCCCAGGTCCACCTGGACGGCGCGTGGTCCGTCCGTGTGGTGCCTGAGGACGGCTCCGCGATTCCCATCCCCCCGCGCGGGTCGGTGCTGGTGCCGCCGGGTGAGGTGCAGATCCTCGCCCGGTTCGGGTCGCTGGTGTCGCGTTTTGAGCCGCAATTCACCACGACGCTTCGTGCGGGCGGGTCGCTGCACATCGTCTGTGACGCCGAGCAGCAGACCTGCGATCGCCGCTGAGCGTGTCACGACGCGCCGGGGCGCGACCTCCCTCGCGCTCGCCCCGGCCCTGACAACGTTCGAGCAACGCGCGATACGCCGAAGCCGTTCAGTGGACCTTCCGCAGGTCGATAGGAGCATGGTACCGTCTGCTAAACTGGACCTCCCTTGCGTCCGCCTGGAAAGAACCTGAATGTTGAACGTCGTGCTCGGCATCCTGATCGTCATCATCGTGGTCTTGCTCGCGGCCAAGCTCTACACCGACCGGCAGCCGAATCGCGGCGCCGCGCTGCACGCGTCGCCCAAGCGTCGCGCGAAGCTCTCCAAGGAGCTGGCGGGCGCCACGGGCGACGCGCACGTTCGGGAGCGCGTGGTCGACACCGAGGGCCGTGTCGGGCTCGCGCTGACCGACGACAATCGGCTCGTGATCCTCACCGCGACCTGGACGGCCAAGAAGAGCGGGGAGGAGTCTGCCACGTTCGAGCAGCGCGTCGCGGACGCGTCGCAGCTCGTGCACGCGGACGTGCGCGAGCCGTTCTACTCGGAGCGCCTCAAGAACGGCGTCGGCCCCATCTACATGGAGGCCGTGGAGCTCACGCTGTTCGTCGATGACCTCGAGTCGCCCGTGTACACGGTGAACTTCCTCGAAGACGACGAGCTGGCCGGGTCGCCCGAGCACATGGCCGCGCGCACCGCCGCCATGCGGTGGGAGGGTCTGGTGCGCGCGCTGCAGTTCCGCGCGTCGAACGATCGGCTGGCCAAGGGCCAGCTGGCTGCGCTCCAGTCGCGGGCTCGCGGCGCCTAGGGCGCCATCTTCGACAGCTCGATCTTAGCCGTGTCCAGGTCCGGGTCGGCGTCGAGCGCGGCCTCGAAGGCGCTGCGTGCGCCGTCCTGATCCTTGGCGTCCAAGGCCACCAGCCCGCGGGACAGCGCCATGGTCGCGGCGACCGGATCGGCCTTGCGGGCGATCGCACCCTCCGCGGGCGGCTGGACCGTTCGACCGACCCGCGTCGGCTCGTCGGCCTTGCGCGTGGGCGCGGGGCTCGGGGTTGGCACTTCCATGATGTTGCCGGCGATCGTGGCGTCCAGCCCCGCCGCGAGGATGCCGGAGATCGACTTCTCGATGCTGAACAGCTCGTCGACCGACCCAGAGCGCCCCGCGCCCACGACCACCTCGCCGGTCTCCACACGCACCACGCGGGCGTCGATGCGCAGCGTGCCGCCCAGCTCAAAGTACGTGCCCAACACCAGATACTCGGCGCCGACGAGGCGCCCGATCTTCGCGCTGGTGGCGGGGTCGACGCGGCCTGAGTGCCCGAGCTTGAGCTCGTCGAGGATCTCCTGGATGCGCGTGCGCTCCACGATCGTCAGCTTGGGGTCCGCGGCCAGATCCGTGACCACCATCTGCGTCAGGCCCACGCGCAGCGGCTCCAGGTCCGGGTTTCCCTGGTTGTCGAAATAAAGCACCGCGATGGCGCCGGCCCACGCGGGGTGGGGGAGCGCGCAGCACAGCAGCGCGAACAGCAACGACCTCATGGCGTCTCCACGCAGCGGTTCCACACCACGGTGGTGTGCCAGATCAGCATCTGCCCATACACCGACCACATGGCCGACTCCGGGGTCGTGTGCGCGCCGGCCTCGGCCTGCGGGGTGGTCATGGTCTGCAGGCTGTGCAGGCCCGACCGGCACACGGACGCTTGCTCGGTCGCCACGATCGGCCGCTGCGACGCCGCGCGAGAGAACGCGAACACGTCGTCGATGGTGTGGAACGCGGGCGCGCGTCCGACCAGGCACCCGAAGTCCCGCAAGATCGCGAAGGTCCGCCCCGCGCCGTCGAACGCGAACTGCCGGGAGCGTGGGTCGGTCGCGTTGGCGAGGCGCTCCACCCAGTTGGTCGCGCCGTTGTGCTCTTGGTCGAGCAGGAAGCCGCAGCCGAGGCCGCCTTCCCGACGCAGCTCCGGGCCGGTCCCCGCGGCCACCGCGCGCATCACGCCCTCCAGCGTCGCCTCGTCCTGGCCGTAGCGGCGCGCGCGGCTGGCGGCCCAGTCGTCCGCGCGACTCATCACGGTCTCCAGCGCCTGCCGGAGCTGCGCGCGGGCCGGGTCCTCCTCCGTACGGGCGGCGAGCAAGGCGGCGGCGCGGCGCTGGAGCTCGGCGGTCGCGCCCCGCTCGCCGGCGCTCGCCCAGGCCCACCACAGGGAGAGCGCCTCGTCGATCGTCAGGCCGGCGGCGGTGCGCTCGTCGCGGTGGAGCGCGGCCAGCGGCGACAGGCGCCTGCGGAGGCGGTCGATCTCGGCGGCCTGCTCGGGCGCCGGCGTGCACGACCGCAGCGCGCCGATCAGGTCGGGCCCCGGAGGCGCCCACAGGTTCAGGCCGCCGCTCAACACGAAGTCCCACGTGCTGCGCAGCAGGCCCGCGCGTTCGCCCGGCGCGCGATGCGAGGCGTCTGGCGCCGGCACGTCGGACGCGAGCGCGGTGTAGCCAAGCTCGTCGGCCTTGCGCTGCAGGCGGGTTCGGAACGACACGCCGTCGACCGCCGCAGGCTCGGTGATGGGGCCCGCCTGCATCCCGGCCCACCGCGTCATCTGCGCGTAGCGCTCGCAGGAGCGGCCCTGGTCCTCCAGCACCATGGCCCGCAGCGCGAACGCGACGGCGGCGTCCATCTTGGCGGCGGGGTCGGCGGGCAACGCGGCGGGCAGGGGAGGGAGCGCGTCGAGCACGCGCTGCTCGGCGGCGGCGTGGGCGGTGTCCTGGCGCACGATCTGACGGGCCAGCTCGCCCTGGAGCAGCGCGCGCAGGTCTTGGAGCGCGGAGCGCGCCAGCGCGAACGCCGGGTCCCGCTGCAGCGCGACCTCGAATGCGGCGCGGGCGTCCTGGACTCGGCCAGCGGCTTGGGCGTCCACGCCGTCGCCGTAGGCGTGGAAGGCCTCCCAGGCCTCGGTCGGCGCGCGCACCATCAAGCGCCGCGTGGTGACGCCGTCCAGGTGGACGTCCAGCCCGTCGAGCAGGTCCGTGACCAGCTCCTTCTCGACCGCGACGAAGTCCGTGAGCGCGCCGTGTGCGTCCGCCGCCGCCAGGACCCGGGCGGAGCGCACCTCCACCACCCGCGCGTCGAGCAGCAGCTGGTCGCCGACGATCGAGTAGCTCCCGGTGAGCAGGGTGTCCGCGCCGAGCCCCTGACCCAGCCGCTGCGCCGTACGTGGATCGACGAACCCGCTTCGCCCCAGCGCCAGCTCGTCGAGCACGGCGTCCAGACGTTCCCGCTCGACCAGATGGTAGGTGGGCAGATCGGCCAGGTCGCTGGTCAGCATGCCGGCCAGCGCGCCGCCCAAACCGTCCCACGATTGGTCGCCGGTGCCCTTAGCGAGGGGCAGCACGGCGATCGTCGTGGACGACACGTCGCCCGCGAGCGCGAGGGAGAGCAGGGCCGGGATCAGGGCGAGCATCGGTCGCCCGTACTTCGACGCGGCGCGTCCGGCCCGCCGCTCGCGCTCCGCGGTTGAACCCGCGCCGTCCTCGTGTAGGATGCCGCCCGTGGGAGGAACGTTGAACAGCACTTCTGGTGGTCGCACCGTCCTGGACATGAACGCGTACCAATGGACGGTGCTGTTCGCGGCCTGGCTGGGCTGGGGCTTCGACGTCTTCGACGGGCTGCTCTTCAACTACGTGGCGCCCACCTGCGTCCCGACGCTCCTCCACATCCCGCTCGGCACGCCCGAGGCCAAGGCGGCGGCGCTGCAGTGGACGGGCATCCTCACCAGCGTGCTGCTGATCGGCTGGGCGGTCGGCGGCGTCGTGTTCGGCGCGGTCGCGGACCGGCTGGGTCGGACCCGCACGCTGCTGCTGACCATGCTGATCTACGCGCTCGGCACGGCGGCCTGCGCGTTCGCCCCCAACATCTGGGTGCTGCTGGCCTGCCGCATCGTCGCCAGCCTGGGCATCGGCGGCGAGTGGGCGGCGGGCGCGTCCATGGTGGCTGAGGTGGTGCCCGAGCACCGCCGCGTGGAGGCGGGCGCGCTGCTCTACACGTCGGCGCCGGTGGGCCTGTTCCTCGCGACCTACGTGACCTGGTTCATCCAGGGCGTGGCCTTCTCTGGATCGCCCGAGGTGTCCTGGCGCTACGTGTTCCTGTGCGGGCTGATCCCCGCGGGTGTGGCGTTCCTGGTGCGGCTGTTCGTGAAGGAGCCGGAGCGCTGGAAGGCCGTCGCCACGGACCTGCCTCCGCGCCTGTCGGAGCTGTTTTCGCCTGCGCTCCGCTCGCGCACGCTGTCGGGTCTGGGCATGGCGGTGACCGCGCTGCTGATGTGGTGGAGCTGCAACGCGTTCCTGCCGCTCGTCGCGTCGGGCCTGGCCGCGGCCGAGGCCAAGACGCTGGCGCTGGAGCCCCAGGCGACCACCAAGCTGGTGGAGAGCTGGAAGGCGATCGCGACCAACTCGTTCAACCTGGGCGGGCTGATCGGCACGCTGCTGACCGTGCCGGTGAGCAAGATCTTTGGGCGGCGTGTGATGTTCGGCGCCTACTTCCTGGCGAGCGCCGCGGCGATCCTGGCCACCTTCGGCCTGGACATGCCGGGCGAGACGCGCCTGTACATGTACTTCTTGATCGGCCTGACCGTGTTCGGCGTGTTCGGCAGCTTCACCTACTACCTGCCGGAGCTGTACCCGACGCGACTGCGCGGCACCGGCGCGGGCTTCTGCTACAACGCAGGCCGCGTGATCGCCGCGGGCGGACCGTTCTTGGTGGGACACATCGCGTCGCAGGGGGCGGACAGCCTCAAGGCGGCGCTCGGCGTGCTGTTCTGGGTGGGCGTGGTGCCGCTGCTGGGCATGCTCCTGCTGCCTTGGGTCCACGAGACGCGCGACGCGGTGCTCGAAGACTGACCGAGACGACCCGCACGGCGACACCGCCGCACCCTCGTGCTACCCCGATGACGGATGGTGGTGTCGGATGTCCAACCTCACGGACCTGAGCCCGGTGATCCCCCGGCCAGAGCACGTCGATCGCCGCTTGGCGCAGCTCATGCGGCGAGGCAGCGCGAACGTGGGCCAGTCCGCGCAGATGGACCGCCTGATGATCATGCTGACGCGCTCGTGCGACCTGCGCTGCGCGTACTGCTTCGTGGGCCTGTCTGAGGACGGCTACGGCGAGTCGCACGATGGCCACGCCGACCCCACCGTGTTTGCCCAGGCCACGCCGGGCATGCCCCGCGGCGACATGTCGTCCGAGACCCTGCGTCGCGCGATCGACCTGCTGATGCGCTCGGAGCGCCCTGAGCTGGGCATCCAGATGTTCGGCGGCGAGCCGACCCGGCGCTGGGATGAGGTGGTCGAGCTGATCGAGTACGCCTGGAACCACCCGGACCGCCGGGCCCGCCCGATTGAGCTGCTGTTCACGACCAACGGCGTGAACCTCACCGCGGAGCGCCTGGAGCGCCTCAAGCCCTACCCGGTGCTCTGGCAGTTCAGTCTGGACGGCGACGAGCGGGGCAGCCGCTTCCGGCGTGGTCACCTGCTGCCGCACGACAACGCCGTCGACCGCATGCAGAACAGCATCCGCGTGCTCAACGAGTCCGGCGTGCGCTGGTTCATGAACTCCACGTTGCCGCCGGCCGCGGGCGGTGAGGTGATGACGCGCTACCGCTGGGCGCGCGACGCAGGCGTGCCTGCGCTCCAGATGAACTACGCGACCGGCATGACCTGGTCCGACGCGCAGTCCGACGCGTACTTGATCGGCCTGCAGGAGATGCTGCTCGACCACGCCAAGCGACCGGACGGCTTCGACCTGTTCAACTGGCGCAACAACGCAGACCCCGCGCCGCTCTGCGCGGATGTGATCTGCGACGTGGACGGCACCCTCTACCAGTGCGGCGCGATCTTCCACGAGCGCCGCTTCCCCGAGCTCAAGAAGGTCTACCGGCGCGCGCACTTGGACGACACGCCGGCGTTCGGAGGCCTGCGCCTGACGCTCGATGAGCTGTGGGCCGCCACCGAGGCGGGCCTGGCCTACGACGCCGACGAGCTGCGCGTGTTCGAGCAGGGCATGCGCCTGGGCGCCGCGGTCGATCTGGTGGTGCAGGTGACCAAGCGCCGACTGGGCATCCAGGGCGGCGGGCCGGGCATGTAGCTCAGGTCGAGCGGCGCGGGCGCTGCTTGGCCGCCACCGACTTGATCACCACGCCGCCTGGGCGCGTCGGATCGATCGGCGATCGCGCACGCTCCAGCGCCGCGGAGATCAGCGCCTGGATCTCGGGCCTGTCCAGATCGTCCGCGGTCTGGAGCACGACGTGGCGCACCTTGTTCCCGGCGCCCAGCAAGAGCTCGTCAGGGTCCGGCAGGCGAGGGCCGTCCTGCAGGAAGAACAAGCTGACCCAGCGCGGGTAGAGCGCGACCGAGAAGATCGCGTCGCCGATCGTGTCGTTCGGGCCCAAGCCGATCGCGAGCGCGTTGTAGTCGTCGTACACCAGGGCGATGGCCCCAGGGACCCGCGCGCGCATGCGACCGAGCACGTCACGCGCGACGGCCGCCACGTCTGCGTCGTAGCGATCGATGAAGGCTTCGAGATCGGACTCGGCGGTCACGCGTCGACGCTCCGGGCAGGGAGACGACTAGCTTGGCGCGGAGGCCTGCGGGGGCTGCCAGAGCTCGATGCGATTGCCTTCGGGGTCCATGACCCAGCCGAAGCTGCCGTACTCGGACACGTCGGTGTTGTCGTCCACCGTGCAGCCGGCGGCGCGCAGGGTGGCCAGCAGCGCGGTGAGATCGTCGACCACGTAGTTGATCATGAACGGGGCTGCGCTCGGGTGGAACTTCGTCGACGACGCGTCGAACACGCTCCACACCGTCTGGCCGTCCGGCGCCGCCGGCTGGGCCCACGGGAACGTGGTGCCGCCCCAGGACTGCACGTCGATGCCCAGGTGCTCCTTGTACCAGGCGCGCAGCGCGACCGGATCCCGAGCCTTGAAGAAGATCCCGCCCACACCGGTCACACGCGCCACGCGCCCTCCATCTGGGCGAGCCTACCCCGGGTGGCGGACGCCGACGATCCAGGGGGTTACGAACTCGTCCCCGCGAAGGTACCACGCCGACGCCGACTTCCCGCCCCGGAGCCCCCCGGATGCTTGCCCTGATCTCTCGTTTGGTGACGCGGTTCCCCCGTCAGGTGGTCATCGCGTTCCTCGTGATCGGGATCGTCGGCGCGTTCTTCGGCGCGTCGGTCCAGCGCGACCTGGCCGCCGCGGGCCTTGAGGATCCTGGCAGCGAGGCGATCGCCGCCAGCAAGGCGCTGATGGACACCATCGGCGTGGGCGATCCCGACCTGATGCTCATCGTCGGCAGCAAGGACAAGCCGATCGACAAGGTCGACCCGAACGCGTCGGTGACGGACCTGGTCGCCATGCTCAAGGCCGACGCGGCCGTGCAGCGCGTGACGTCGCCGCTCGACAAGTACGAGCACGGTCTGATCTCCGCGGACGGTACCCGCGCGCTGGTGCTGGTCGAGCTCAAGGGCACGGGCCGCGAGAAGTCCGACGCGCTCAACCGCCTCTACCCGGAGATCCAGAAGGGCCCCGTGCCTGTGATGATCGGCGGCCCCACCGCCGCCGAGCGCATCGCCCAGGAGCTCGCGATGCACGACCTGGAGCGCGCCGAGCTGCTGGCGCTCCCCGTCGTCGCGCTGCTGCTCCTGCTGTTCTTCCGGGGGCCCTACGCCGCCGCGCTCCCGCTCGCCGTGGGCGTGGTCGCCATCCCGGTGTCGTTCGCCGTGCTGCGCATCCTGACGCACTTCACCGAGGTGTCGGTCTTCGCGCTCAACGTCGGCACCTTCATCGGGACCGGCCTGTCGATCGACTACGCCATGGTCCTGGTCCAACGGTTCCGAGACGAGGTCGCGCTCGGGGCCGAGTACCACGAGGCGGTCGACAAGATGCTGCGCACGTCCGGCCGCGCCATCGTGGTGTCGGGCGTGACGGTCGCGGCCAGCATGCTCGCGCTCCTGGTGTTCCCGCTGGGCCTGCTCCGCAGCATCGGCATCGCCGGCGCGCTGGTGGTCGTGTGCGCCATGGCGGCCGCGCTGATCCTGCTGCCCGCGCTGCTGATGGTGCTGGGTCCCAAGATCGGCAAGACCGCGCACCTGCCCGAGAGCGGCGGGTGGTGGGCGCGTGTGGCCGACGCGGTGATGGCCCGCCCCATCCTGGTGACCGTGGCGGTGCTCGCGCTGCTCGGCATGCTCGCCGCGCCCGCGCTGCGCCTCAAGACCATCATGCCGGACGTGAACACGTTCCCGGCCGAGACCGACGTGCGCATTGTCGACGGCATGCTGGACGAGGTGACCGGCTTCGGCGCCGAGAACCACACGCCGATCGTCGCGCTCGTGCACACCCAGGGCGACGTGATCAAGCCTGAGAACACCGCGGCCGTCGTCGCGTGGATCAAGGCGGTCAAGGCGCTGCCGGGCGTGGCCAAGGTGGAGAGCCCGTTCGCCACCGGGTCGTTCACCGACCCCAAGATCGCCAAGACCTACCTGACCAACCCGTTCCTCATGCCGAGCGAGCTGCGCTGGGCGGTGCAGGCCACCACCAAGGGTGACTTCACCGTGGTCAAGATTGTCCCGGTCGCGCGGTGGCGTACGAACGAGGCCGCCGCCATGGTGCAGGCCGTTCGCGATGTTCACACCGCCGACGACGTTCGTGTCCTCGTCGGAGGCCCCACCGCGGTGATCAGCGACGCCCGCACCGCCATGAGCGAGAAGCTGCCGCTCGCGCTGGGGATCATCGTCCTGGTGAACCTCATCCTGCTGTTCGTCGCGTTCGGGTCGGTCGTCGTCCCGATCAAGGCCGTGCTGATGAACATCGCGTCGATCGGCGCCAGCTTCGGCGCGCTGGTCTGGATCTTCCAGGACGGGCACCTGGTCGGCCTGCTCGGCTTTGAGCCGCCCGGCGGCATCGACCTGACCGTCCCCGTCATCATGTTCGCCGTCGTGTTCGGCCTCTCCATGGACTACGAGGTCTTCCTCCTCTCCCGCATCAAGGAGGAGATGGATCGCACTGGCGACAACAAGGCCAGCGTGCGCGAAGGCCTGGAGAAGACCGGCAGCATCATCACGCGGGCCGCGGCGCTGCTGATCGTGGTCGTGATCGGCTTCGCCGCCGGTCGCTTCCTGTTCGTGCAGGAGCTGGGCGCGGGCATGGTCGTCGCCATCACGATCGACGCCACCATCGTGCGCGCGCTGCTGGTGCCTGCCACCATGGTGCTGCTGGGTGACGCCAACTGGTGGGCCCCTGCGCCCCTCAAGCGTTTGTGGACGTGGCTCGACATGGAGGTCAAGGAGTGAGCAGAGGCCCGGTTCGTGGGGACTTGGGAGGGAGCATGCTGTCACGACACGGGCTGCTGGTGGGCGTGATGCTTGCCGCCGGGTGTCGGGGTGCAGACCCCGACGTCAAGATCCCGCTCCCCGATCGGTGCGGCGAGGACGGCGTCTCCACCTGCCTCAAGCCCACCCAGACCGACGCCTTCTACGTCGACCAGGGCATGCGCTACTTCGACAGCCTGGACGCGAGCGCCGACCGGACCAGCCGGCCCACCTACTCAGAGCGCGTCGCCCGCTGGGAGTGGCCGCCCTGGCTGCTGCTCACCGGCTACGGCCGCGACATGATCCCCGTGGTGGACGAGCTGGTCCTCGCCGCCCAGCCGGACACCACCGTGCCGACGCGCGACTGCCGCGCGTTCCCCGTGCAGCCCTTCGCGCGCTGCCGCGTCACCATGTCGATCGAGGCCAAGGGCTGCGGCATCTTCGAAGAGTTCACCTTCAACGACCAAGGTGAGATCACCTTCGTCGAGGCGTGGTCCGACCTGCCCGGGCTGGGCCCGACCGACGACCCCACCGACCTGTGGGCCGAAGGGCCCAACGTGCACCGGCTGTCGACCCGCATCCCCGGCCTGGGCAACCCGGACGGCCTGATCGACCCGACCGGCCGCGCGATGACCCAAATCGCCGCGTCCGACGTGGAGGTCGCCGACTTCGTGGCGCGCACCCAGGACTTCTGGCCCATGTGGTCCGCCACGCTGGACGCGGCGGGGGACGACTTCTACGCGCGCGGGTGCGGCTGGTAGCGGGCGCGGGGAGCGCTCGGGCCCCCCAGCGTCCGCCTGTCCGTCGCCGTTACCGCGCGGGGTAGAACGGCACCGCGGCGATCTGCACGCTGGGGTCGTTCAGCTCGTTGACCAGCACGCCGTAGTTCGACAGCGTGTAGAGCTTGTCCTCGACGTACACGGACCGGCGGACCTGGGCGTACCAGTAGCCGTAGTCCCAGTCGCAGTACGAGCCGATCTCGGAGGCGCCGACGTCCCGGCCCCACCACCAGTCGTACAGGCAGATGCTGTCCTCCACCAGGACCTGATGGTCGACGCGGCCGTTCTCCGTGATGCCGTCGGTGAGGCTGACGTGGAACGCGATCGCGCCCGAGAAGCCCGACCAGGTCTGCGTCGCCTCGTCCCAGCTCTGCGTGAAGGCCGGGATGGTCAGCGTGTCGCGACCGTAGGTGAACGCGTGGTGGTCCCACAGCGCCTCGGAGTACGACCAAGTCGATCCGCCGCTGCCGGGCGAGATCTCATGCTGGTCGAGCAGCACGGGGTGCGCGAGGTCGCTGACGTCGAACAGGTTGATCGCGAGGCCGGTCAGCTCTCCGCTCTCCAGGCCCGACATGCCGACGGCCAGCAGGTGGTCCTCGTCGATCGGGTGCAGGTACGCGGAGTAGCCGGGCATCAGCAGCGCGCCGACGACGGCCGGCTGGGTGGGGTCGGAGAGGTCGAGCGTGAACAGCGGGTCCGTCTGCCGGAACGTCACCACGTAGCCCTTGTCCCCGAGCATCCGCACCGCGTACACCCGCTCGTTCGGCGCGATGCCGCCGACATGGCCGATCACGTCGAGGCTGCCCTTGGTGTCGTCACGCAGCACGAACACGTTGTTCGCGGGCGGCGGCGGCACGTCGGTGTCCTCTGCCGCGTCCGCCGCGTCTGCGGCATCCACGCGGGACGCGATCGTCGGATCGACCGCGGGCGCGACGCCGCCGTCGGTGGTGGAGCCGCCGCCGTCGGCCATCACCGGGCCCCACGAGATCAGGTCGGTGGTGACCACGCGCAGGTCGTCGTTGTACTCGCTCATCGCGAACTGGTCGTAGAGCCAGCCGTCCACCTCGCCCGACGCCAAGTAGGTCGGTGCGTCACCGCCGAGCGCGAACTTGTGGATGTGGCTCTTGTCGTAGCCGCCCCAGCCCCACCACCACTGCGACGTCTGCGCGACGTACAGGTTGCGGGTGGACGCGTAGACGGTCCAGCCCTGCGACATCACGCCCGTCGAGCCCAGGTCACCCGTCGCCGGGTCCAGCTGACCCACCGCCAGCATCGCGAGCGGGGTCTCCTGCGCGGGCGCGTAGATGTCGCTGCACGCGTACATCGACGTGAACGGCTGGCCGTCGTCCGTGCGCCACTGCGGCAGGTACTCGCCCAGGTCCAGGCTCGCCAAGCTCTCGTGGACGTAGGGCCGCAGGACGGTCCGCGCCGTCTCGATCGCGGCCTTCCAGTCGGCCTCTGGCGCGTCCCACGCGGGGTAGTCGGGCAGCCCGATGTCCGTGCGCGAGGCCAGCTCCCAGGTGCCGGACGGGACGTCCATCCACTGGTTCGCGACGAAGTACACCTTGCCGTCGACCAGTCGCGCGTCGGCGACGTAGCCAGCGACGTCGATGCTCCGCTCGATCGTCGGGTGCGCGCGATCTGACACGTCCACGATCGACATGCGCGTGCCGTAGAACCACGTGTCCGGGAGGCCGTCCACGTCGGTCAGCGCGTCGTTCACGTTGGAGAAGACGACGAGCTTGTCGCCGACCAGGAACAAGCCCTGCGCCCAGCCTTCGAGGTCGAGCTGCGACACCAGCGTCGTGTCGGCGGCGGGCCAGGACTTCACGATCTGCAGCCCGCGGTCCTGTGCGACGTACAGGTAGTCGCCGTCGGTCTTGACCAGGTCCAGCTCGTCGACGCCGGTCTCCTGGACGTTGGTGGTGGTGAAGTCGGTGGGTGAGCCGGGCGTGGCGCCGCCGTCGGTCGCCCCATCGTTCTCCCAGTAGACGCCGCCGCCGTAGTAGCCGTAGCGGCTCTGTGCGATCAGCTCGACGACCGAGTCCTCGATCGTCATCGACAGGTCGTCGCAGTCGGCCATGCGCCGCAGCGACATCTCGGCGACCGGCGCGTCCGGATCAGGCTGATCGGGGTCGGTCTTGCATCCCATGAGCGCCAACGAGGCCAAGCCCAGCGTGCTCCAGCGATGTCCTGTGAGTGATCTCATGTTGCCCTCCCTCGGACGGGGACCAGGAGGAACGAGGCCTCCGCCGCCGATCCAGGATGCATGGAGCGGGCCAAAGCATGAATGCAACGTTTTGAATCATGCATTTAATTTGGATCTGGAGGGCCGGTGATTAGCGGGGCCGTGGCCTTCCACGGACGTGTGGAGTGTTGGGTCGGCGGATGTGGGAACGCGCACGGCCGAGCGTGGGCGGCTCAATCGAACCCATCCTAGGCACCGCGGCTCACCCCGCCCGCGACGCCGGCTCCCCCGACCAGCCCACGATCGCCTGCCAGACCGCGTCCACCCGCGGCAGCGTGCGCGTGGCCCGGTGTGTGACCAGCCAGAGCGGCAGCGGCGGGGGAAGCGGCGCGGGCGCGTCGATCACGATCAGACCGGGGTCGTCGTCCGCCAGGCGCCGCGTGCTGATGGTGACGCCAAGGCCAGCGCGCACGGCGGCGTGTACGGCCTCCCAGTCGGTGCTGCGGAGGACGGGCGGCCGTGCGCCGTGGCGCGCCGCCCACGAGCCCTCGTCGCTGGCGATGCCGGGCATGTCGACCCCCACCCAGTCCAGCGCCTCCCAGGGCGTCCCGGCCCACTTGGGGTGCGCGATCACGCCGTACTCCAGCGCGCCCAGGCGCCGCGCGATCAGGTCCTCACCGGTGGGCTGGACGAAGCGCAGGGCCAGGTCGGCCTCGCGGCGGGTCAGGTCGGCGATCGACATGCTGACCACGATGTCGAAGCGAAGGTCAGGGTGACGGGCGCGCAGCTGGGGCAGCAGCGGGATCAGCCAGTGGTGGGCGAGCCCAGGCGCGATCGCGATGCGCACCACGCCCGCCACGCTGCCCTCCAGGTCCTCCACGCGCGCCTGCACGCGACGGACGGCGGCCTCGGCCTGCTCGGCCTCGTCGATCACCGCGGCGGCGAGCGCGGTGGGGACGAGCCCGCCGCGGGACCGGTGGAAGAGCGCCCCGCCCAGCGCGTGCTCCAGTGCGGCGATCCGTCGGCTGACGGTCGACTGCTGCGTCCCCAGCAGCACCGCCGCCCGCGAGAAGCTGCCCGCGCGGTGCGCGGCCAGGAAGGTCCGGAGGTCGTCCCACTGCATGTCATGCATGGGCGCATGGATAACATGCCGACTTCATCGTTTCTCGCAGGACGAGGGCTCGGTACTCAGAGGGCGGAGGTTGAACCCATGACCCACGTCCTCGTGATCGAAGCCCACCCCGATGCCGGCCGCTTCTCCACCGCGCTCGCCGACGCCTACGCCGACGGCGCCGCCCGCGCGGGCGCCCAGGTGACCCGCCTCGCCCTGCGCGACCTGCGCTTCGACCCCATCCTGCGCGGCGGCTTCCGCGGCGGTCAGGCGCTCGAGCCCGATCTGCTGACCGCCCGCGCCGCCATCGAGGCCGCCGACCACCTGGTGTGGGTGACGCCGGTGTGGTGGGGATCGCTCCCGGCCCTGTTCAAGGGCTTCATCGACCGCGCCTTCCTGCCCGGATGGGCGTTCGAGAACACCGGCGCGGCGCTCCCCAAGGGCCTGCTCGCCGGGCGGACGGCGCGGGTGATCAGCTCCATGGACAGCCCGTGGTGGTGGTACTGGCTCAAGCACGGTCGGGCCGCGCACCGGTCGTTGATCGGGTCGACGCTGAACTACGTGGGCATAGGCAAGGTGTCGGAGACGACGGTGTACGTGCTGCGCAAGCTCGACGAGGGCGCGCGCAAGGCGTGGATCGCGCGGGCGGCGGCGGATGGGGCGAGGGACGCGACGGCGTGAGATTGTCCGTTGGTCCGACGATCTCCGACCCATGCCCGCACCACCTTGGCGGACGCCTACATCGGGGGCAACTGCATCAGCCCGTACGACACGCCGATCCACGAGAAGCAGACGGCCTGTTACGAGATGTAGGAGCGGGTCACCGGCTCCGGATGGTAAGTCTCCCTCGTCGGTGGGGGAGGCAGGGATGACGGTGCGGTTGGCGACACAACGGCCTGGTCCAGGCCTCAGCACGCGTCGAACCCTGGCGCTCCTCCTGCTCCCGCTCGCCGCCTGCGACGACTTCCGCTGGTCGCTGGAGCGCAGCGCCGACATCGACGGCCCCTTCGCCGTGGGCTCTTCGTGGTCGTGGGTCTACGACGTCCCGGCGCTCGGCGAGGGCTGGTCGGCCGTCGTGGAGCCGGCGGACGGCACCACCCTCGACGCCCACATGGTCGACGGTGCGCTGCAGATCGACGCCACCTTTGAGGCCCCCGGCCGCCGAAGGCTCGACGTGCTCAGCGGCCACGGCGAGGAGGTCGACCACCTCGTCTTCCACGCCTGGGAGATCGCGGACGCTCAGGTGTCGTGGCCGGGGAGCGCGCTGGGGGCGCACGCGTTGGCGAGCGGTCCGCTTCACCTCGTGGCGCGGCGGAACGTGGGGCTGGTGGCGGGCTGGCTCAGCGCGGACGGGCAAGACCTCGCAGGCGACTTGCTCCTTGGGCTCGACGCGGGCGACGCCGCCGTCGTCGTGGGCACGACGTGCGACGCCCTCGGCGCACACGCCGCCCCCGCGTCGCACGCGTTCTGCGTGCGCGGGGACACCGCCACCGCCACGGCCTCGACCTCGCTGCGGGTGAGCGCGAACGGGCGCGCCGTCGTCGACGGGACGCTGATCCTGCACGGCAGCGAGGCGATCGACGAGGTTCGGGTCGAGCTGCCGTTCCGGGACGCAGGGTTTGGCCCGTCCACGTTGCCCATGAAGACGACCGCGCTCGAAGACGGCACCCCTGTGGTCGGCGTCGAGGTGTCGTGGTCGGTAGACGGCGAGGCGCTCGACGGGGTGCCGACCTTTGCGGACGGCGAGCGGGAGCACACCGTGCGGGCGTGTGTGGTGCTCACCGCCGACGACCCTGGAGGTCCGGGCCAGGGCGCGTGCGGGTCGACCACGGTCCGCGGGGAGCTCGCGCCCGCTTCGCCGTGAGCGGGTCGGCCTGCGGCGCTGGGCCCACCCGAGTTCGCCCGTGCGCGCTGGGCCCTGCCGCGGCTAGGTGCGCCCACGGAGGGCAGGACATGGGCGATCCCGAGCGCGTACAACACCCACGCCTCACCGCTGCGGCCGTCGCCTGCGTGTTGGCGGCAGGCCTCGCGCTGCGCGTCGACCACCTCGCCGACAAGCTCGTCTGGCACGACGAGATCGCCACCCGCATCTTCGCCGCCGGCTACACCACCGACGACTGGAAGGAGGTCATCTACACGGGGCGTGTGGTCCCCGTCGCCGAGGTCCGCGCCTACCAGAACCCCAACCCGGACCGAACCACCTGGCAGGTGATCGACGGCCTGGCGCGCTTGGATCCGCAGCACCCACCGCTCTACTACGTGCTCGCGCGGCTGTGGGTCGGCCTGTTTGGGATGGGCACGGGCGCGCTGCGCTCGCTGTCGGTGCTGGCGAGTCTGCTTGGCCTGCCCGCCGCGTGGTGGCTCGGTCGCGAGCTCGCCTCTCGACGTGCGGGCTGGATCGCGGCGCTGCTCTGGTCGGTGTCGCCGTTCTTCGTGCTCTACGCGCAGGAGGCGCGCGAGTACGCGCTGTGGGGGACGGAGATCCTGGTGATGTGCGCGGCGCTGCTGCGCGCGATGCGGGTGACCGAGGCGGGCGCGCGAGGAGCGTCCGTGGAGGCGGGCGCGACGGCCGCCGCGGGGGGCGCGATCGGGGCGTGGGCGCTCTACGCGCTCTCCGTGATCGTGGGCCTCTACACGTCGTTCTCCACGGTGTCGGTGATGCTCGCGCACACGCTGTTCGTCATTGCACGCGCGCGCGCGCGCCCGAACCGGGTGTCGCTGTCGGCGGCGGCGGCCCTCGCCGTGGCGGTGCTCGCGTTTGTCCCGTGGGGCCTGAACCTGGCGCGCAGCTTCGAGGCCTTCCAGGCGTCGATGCGCTGGTCCAAAGAGATCGTGATCCCGACCTTCGACCTGCTGCGCATCTTCGCGCTGAACACCAGCCGCACGGTCGTCGACCTGTGGCCCGATCTGGACTCCGCGGCGGCGTGGGTGGTCGACGGTGGCGCGTGCGCGGCGATGATCGCCATGCTCTTCCTCGCGGCGCGTCGCGCCCCGCGCGCGTCGGTCTGGATGCTGGTCACGCTGGTGGTCGCGCCCTTGCTGATGCTGCTGCTCCCGGACCTCCTGTGGGGCGGCATCCGCTCGGTGTCCGGTCGCTACCTCACCGTGACCTGGGTGGGCTTGCTGATGGCGTCGGCGGTCGGGCTCGACTCGCTGACACGCTCCGCGCGCGCCTGGGCGGTCGGCTTGTTCGTCGCCGCGGGCCTGGTGAGCGGGCTGTCGAACGCGCGCCAGGAGGTGGTGTGGACCAAGGGCGTCAGCGTAGGCGTGCCGAAGATCGCGCGGCAGATCAACACGTCGACCGCGCCGCTCGTCGTCGCGAACATCGAGGTGCACCACCCGGGCAACATGCTCGCGCTCGCCAACCTGCTGCGCGACGACGCGACGCTCCAGCTGCTGCCCGTCGCGGTCGAGAACGCGTACGCGCTCCCCGAGTCGCACGGCGACGTCTACCTGATCAGCCCGAACCCGCAGTTCCGCGCGCGCGTCGAGGCGCAGGCGCCGGTGCAGACGCGGCTGCTCTACCACGACCTCTTCCTGGAGCTGTGGAAGGTCGAGGCAAGCGGAGCACGTTGAGTCGCGGCGCCGCGGACCGTTCACCGTGGTCTGTGAATCGCGCCGACCGCCGCGCGCGGCCGCGCAGCGTCTGCCGCTGCGATCGTTACGGCTGCATCCACGTTGCGCCCGCGCGCCAGTCGTCGCCCGACGACACCCAGGACTTGAGCCACGGCCCGATCCGGTCCTGCGGCGACGGGTACCAGCGCGAGATCGTGACTGACTTGATCTCCGCGCCCATCGCGCCGTCGGTGGGCACGAACGGGCCCGCCAGCTCCTCGCTGCAACACGGCCACACGTTGACGTGAAAGCGCATCGGGAGCTGGGGAATGGGCGTAGGCCGACCGGCCGGGCGCGCGTGCACCAGACGCCCGTCGACGAACCAGCGGATCTCGCTCGCCTCCCACTCGATCGCGTAGCGGTGGAAGTCCGCGGCCGCGTCAAAGCCCAGGTCGAGGATCACGGGCGTGCCGCGCATGCCGTAGTTGTAGAGGTCGCCGGGCACTCCGGGGTTGTAGAACACGTTCACGATCATCTTCGTCGTGTCGCGCCCGACGAACTCGGCGTCGATCTCCTGCCAGGGGTCGAAGCGGTACAGGAAGAAGCCGGTCACCACGCCCGACACCTTGGCGGGCTTGAGCACCGTCTCAAAGCGGCCGAACGTGTGCTGCGCGTCGGGGCTGTCCTTGGTGGCGATCGATCCGGACGTCCAGTCCTTGCCCTGCGTGGCCTGCGGCGAGAGCTTGAGCGTCAGCCCGCCGCCCGGCGCCGGCACCACGTTGTCCGGCGAGAACACGGCCTTGTTGCAGAAGAAGGTGGTGTCGAGCTTGTCCCAGAAGGTGGTGTCGACCGCCGTGAACGTGTCGTCGCGCAGCAGCTTGAAGGTGCCGGTCTGACGACCCCACTGCGGCGTGTGTGAGCCGTCGCAGTAGCCCTTGAGGGTCTTGGCCGGGACGATCCACGGGTCGGTGTCGGACTGCTGCGCGACACACGGCGTGTCCTGCACAGGGATCCACGCGGCGGGGCCGTAGAGCACGCCACCGCAGAACACGGCCGACAGCAGCGCGGCGGCCAGCACGACGTTGCGCCGCTTCATGGTGGGCCGCCTGGGCCAGCGGCGCGCGGAGAAGAGCCAATCACCAAGCCTCCAGCTGTCCTTGATCCCCACCGGCGCCACCAGCGCCGACGGGTCGGCGACCACCGCCGCCTCCACCGGCGCCGCGCGCGACACCGCCCGCCAGCGCGCGCGCCCGGTCCCGTAATCCATCATGCCCAGCAGCACGCCCGTGATGTCCAGGTAGAAGGCCACCGGGTACGTCAGGATCACCGCCAGCACCGTGCCCGCGCTCGCCTGGCCAAAGCGCACCAAGCCCACCAGCAGCAGCACCAGCGGCGCGCACAGGCCCACGATCCCCGCCACCTGGGCGAACGTCGCGATCGGCAGCGAGGCGCGCGGCAGGTCGGTCAGCAGGATCGCCTGCGCCAGGTTCATGGCGATCACCACCGACGGCGCCAGCCACGCGAACACGACCGCGATCTCCTCCGCACGCGCGACGCGGCCGATCGTGCGCTGGGTCGACGCGATCATCGTCGCCAGGACCAGGCTCGCGAGCACGGCGGCGATCTGGCTGAACGGCGCGAGCTGCCGCACGAAGAACAGCCCGATCGACACGTGCAGCGCGAACACCACCACCGACATCAGGTAGTGCGACCCGTGGAACACAAACTGCGCACGGTCGCGCCAGCCGAGCGGCGAGCCAGGCAGGCTCCGCAGGTGCTTGAGGAAGGTCTCGGTGTGGCCGTTCGCCCAGCGTCGGCGCCGCGCCAGGAAGCTGTACAGATCGGGCGACGTCTCCTCGTCGGACCCGCTGTAGGGGTTGTGCAGCACCTTGAGCCCCTGCGTCAGCAGCAGCTCGTAGCTGAGGTCGGTGTCCTCGGTGATGCAGGCGCCGAGCGGGCGCTCGCGGAGCAGCGTGGTGTCCATCACCACCGTCGTGCCCGTGAAGAACACGGTCAGGCCCATGTGGGTGAACGCGCCGTTGAACAGCTCGCAGCCGACGTGCTGGTGCAGCGAGTCCCACAGCGAGAACACGCCCGACGCCGACAGCGGCCAGCGCCGCGCCTGCACGATCCGTCCGCGCTGCTCCTCCAGCACCACGAGCGACGTGCGCAGCCAGTCCGGGTGCGCCTGGTGGTCGCAGTCGAGGATGGCGACCCACGCCGTGCGGACGCGCGGGATGATCCAGTTGATCTTCTCGGCCTTGGGGTCGACGCCGGTGAACGCGATCTGGACGACCCGATCGCCGTCGGTCGACAGCGTGACGATCGGCGCGTCGCCCCGCAGGTCCACGCCTGGGTACCGCGCCTCGAACAGCGCGATCGAGCTGTCGCTGCGATCCTTGAGCAGGAGCGTGATGGCGATCGGGCCTGCGTGATCCTGGGCCAGCAGCGACGTGATCACGCGCAGCGCGCGCTCGCCCTCGTTGCGTGCGGGGATGAGCACGCTCACCGGGTCCGTTGGGCGCTCGTGAAAGACCCGCGGCGCGGGGCGACCCCGCCAGAACACGATCGCCGACGCGTAGTGGCCCAGGCCGTAGGTGGCCAGGCACACGATGAGCGCGACGATCAGCCCCAGCAGCAGCGCCATGCTCTAGGCCTCATCAGGGGGGCGGCCGTCGGACAGGTGCCGCAGGATGCGCGACGTGGAGCGGTCGGCGAGCAGCGGCGCCAGCACCACGCGCCCGCCGTGTCCCTCCACCACCTCGCGGCCGACAACCTGATCCACGCGGTAGTCGGCGCCCTTGATCAGGACGTGCGGCAACACGCGCTCGATGAGCGTCAGGGGTGTGTCCTCGCCGAACAGCACCACCGCGTCCACACACTCAAACGCGGCCAACATCGCGGCGCGCTCGCCCTCGGGCATCACGGGTCGTGCGGCGCCCTTCAACCGTCGCACGCTCTCGTCGCGGTTCACGCCCACCACCAGCACGTCGGCCTGGCTCGCGGCGAAGTGGAGCAGCGACAGGTGCCCCGCGTGGAGCACGTCGAAGCAGCCGTTGGTGAAGGCGACGTGCTTGCCCTGCAGCTTCCACAGCGCCAGCTTGTGGGCGAGCGCGTCGTCGCCGCACACCTTGTCGGACGCGCGGGGCGTGCAGGCGTGGACCAGCTCTTTGAGGTGCACCACCGCCGTGCCCACCTTGCCCACGACCACGCCCGCCGCGGCGTTCGCGAGGCGCGCCGCCGTGTGCAGGTCGGCCCCGACGCCGAGCCCTAGCGCGAGCACGGCGATCAGCGTGTCGCCCGCGCCGGTGACGTCGAACACCTCGCGCCCGGTCGAGCGGATCGCCTCGGCGGGGCCGTCCTTGGGCAGCAGCACCAGTCCGCGCTCGCCGAGCGTGATGACCAGCGCGCCCAGGTCGGCGTTGGTGATCCACGCCCGCGCCGCGTCGATCCCGCCGTCGTCCACGGGCAGCCCGACGATGGCCTCCAGCTCGCGCTGGTTGGGCGTGA